>CAKZYM010001173.1 GCA_937884685.1 uncultured Calothrix sp. | reverse complement strand
TTTCAAAAAAATGTATCAAATATGTATAGATAAAACGTAGATTTATATATAGTTTATCCATCATAATAATTTCAAATGTTAATTATGTCTTAAAAAGGGTATTGCTGTATTTACAAATACTATATTTAAATTCGTTTTTACGAGAACTTATATTGGTAATCTTTGGATTTTTGACAAAAAGCTAAATTGCTTACAAGTGAGTTATTAGTCAGTAATGAAGTTTTTAAGTTTGTTTAAAATAGGTATTTATTTATCAGCAATATTAGTCTACGGGGTTGCAATATATTGAACTATTTGTTTTTTTCGGTATAAGCTTTAAAGACTAACAATTTTGAATTTATTTAGTCGTATTTATCTAAATATTTAAATGTATGAAATAAAAGATATTATTCAGTTATGATGAAATCATTTAGCAGAAATAAACTAAAAATATTATTGTTGCTGGCGCTTTGTTTAGTATTTTCTAATGTAGTGGTTTCATGTGGTAACATCATAAAGCTCAATTTAAATCAAGAAAATATAAATCAGTCAAATAGAGTTATTATTCGGCTTAACAAAACTCTTTCAAGGTTCGCAGATGCTAGTACAGCACGTTATAACTACTTAAAATCAACTAACACGGATTACCTAAAATTTTACACTTCTGCCCGAAAAGAAATTGACACAAATATCCAAGCACTAAAAACAATAACAAAAGATAATCAACAACAGCAGCAACAAATATTTTTATTAGAAAAAACAATTTTTAATCAATTAAATATATATGGAGAAGGATTTTATCTCAGACAAGATAATCAACTAGATAAATCTGATAAATTAGCTTCGGAATTATCTGTAGCAAAGCTAATTGACTCAATAGAAAAAAACGAACAAAGTTTATTGTCAAATCGAATAGAAATATTGCAACTTAGCTCCAAAAAAGCAATCATAGCTTTTTTAGTTGCGGGACTTATAAATTTAGGGTTAGTTGTACAATTCTATTATCTGCTTAAGGAGTATATATCTAAACTAAAAAAAACGGAATCTGCTCTGCGACAAAGCGAAAACCGATTGCGAGGAATAATTGATGCAGAACCAGCATCTATAAAACTAATACATAGAAATAGTAATATTTTAGAAATTAATGCCTCCGGGATAGAAATGATGGAGGTAGAAAACGCTAATTTTCTAATTGGTAAATCAATATATACAGCAGTTCTACCCGATTATCTGACAGCTTATAAATTAATGCATGAAAGCGTTTGTAATGGTAATCAAGAAACTCTAGAATTCGAGATGATTGGATTCAAAGGTACTCGTCGCTGGATGGAAACATATGCAATACCATTACCCAATGAAAATAATAGTGATTTTCTACACTTAGCAATCACACGGGATATCACTCAACGTAAATTTTCAGAGCAAAAGCTACAAGAACAAGCAGCACTATTAGATGTAGTGACAAACGCAATTCTAGTAAAAGATATTCAAAATCAAATTTTATATTGGAATAAAGGTGCTGAGAATATCTACGGTTGGTCAGCATCTGAAGCTTATGGTCAAAAATCATCGCGACTGCTGCATAGAGAATATTCTCCACAACAAGATGACGCATTATTAAGCGTTATTAATGTCGGTAAGTGGGAAGGAGAATTGCATCAAATAACTAAGGAAGGTAAAGATATTATTATCCAAAGTCGTTGGACTTTATTACGAGATGAGAAAGAACGACCAAAATATATTTTGGCAGAAAATACAGAAATTACTCAAAAGAAAGAACTTGAAACTCAGCTATTAAGAACCCAGCGTTTAGAAAGTATCGGAACTTTAGCGGGTGGTGTTGCTCACGACCTGAATAATGTATTAACACCGATTTTGATGTCGGTACAATTATTAGAAAGGAAATTGCAAGATTCGCAACATGTAGCACTGTTAAAAACTTTAGAAAATAATGCTCAACGTGGTGCTAGTTTAATAAAACAATTGCTATCATTTGCGAGAGGAATTGAAGGTCAAAAAAGCCTAATCCAAACTAAATATTTGATTGCAGAAATCGAACAAGTCATCAGAGAAACTTTCCCTAAATCAATCAAATTAAATATAAATATACCGGCAAACTTGAACTGCGTTTACGGGGATGCGACCCAATTGCATCAGGTATTAATGAACTTGGTGGTAAATGCTCGCGATGCGATGCCAGAAGGAGGAAAGCTAGATATTTCAGCGGAAAATCTTTTGATTGATGAGTTTTACGCTCAAATGAACGCATATGCTAAAACAGGCGCTTATATTGTAGTTACCGTAGCCGATACCGGAGTAGGTATACATCCAGAAATTCAAGAACGGATTTTTGAACCATTTTTTACAACCAAAGAAGTAGGAAAAGGTACGGGCTTAGGTCTTTCGACTGCTCTAGGTATTGTTAAAAACCACGGTGGCTTTGTTAACGTTTATAGCAAGTTAAATAAAGGTACTATTGTTAAAATTTATTTACCCATTCAACAAGCAGAAGAAACAAATATAGATGATGGCGACGAATTAGAAGACTTAAACGGTAGCGGGGAATTAATTTTAGTTGTTGATGATGAATCAGCTATTCGTAAAATCACAAAATCATCCTTAGAAGCATATAACTACCGGGTATTAACAGCATCAAATGGAATCGAGGCTTTAGAAATCTATACGAAATATCAACAAGAAATTAATCTAGTTTTGCTAGATATGATGATGCCCGAAATGGATGGTGAAACTACTATTGAGACGTTACAAAAAATCAATAGCCAAGTAAAAATTATTGCTATGAGTGGTCTGGTGTTAAATTACAATACAGTTCCCCATCACAGTATGTGCGTAAAAGCATTTATGTCAAAACCCTGTACTGGTAAGGATTTACTGCATGCTATAGCCAAGGTTAGCAGAGACTTTAGATAGAATTTACGGAAAATTTTATTGAGTATATATTGTTTTTATGTTTGTTTTTGTTACCATTAATAAAATTTTTAGTATGAAATATCAGTTATGGCTTTATACGCTGAGTTGCATAGACATTTGGGGGGTTCGGTTGTACCCCGAATTTTATGGGGATATTTCGAGCGTCATTCCAATGAGCTAGTTAAAGGCTTTCAAAATTATCAGGAATTTGAAGAGTTTTATACAAAACCACGCAATACTCTAGAGGAATATCTAGAACTACATACTTTAGTTGAAAGCGTGCAAACCGTAGAAACTTTACCTTACTTTATTTACCGTTTGGTACGCGGTGCATATATTTTTGAAAATTTAGCTTATCTTGAACTACGCTACACTCCTTACCTGCGGACACCAGAACATTTAAGTCAATCACAGAGAATTGACAAAATGGCAGAGATTGTCGATGTTGTTGGTAAAGCGAGTAAAGTATCTGAATATCCGATTATTACGAGTCAGATTTTGTGCATGCACTCTAGGCTTCCCTATGAGGTAAATAAAGCAATCGTAGATTTAGCCGCTCAAAATAGACAGTATGTATGTGCTGTAGATGTAGCGGGAGGAGACAGCGCTTATTCCGAACGTATGGACGAATGGAAAAAGCTTTACGAATATGCTTTATCTGTTGGTTTAAATACCACCGGACATGTTTATGAAACCAAGGATGGTTGTCATCCAGAATTACTACCTTATTTAATGCGAATTGGTCACGGTATCCAGATTCCGTTGCAAAATCCAGATTTGCTTAAAGATGTGGCTAGACGGGGACAATGTTTAGAAGTATGTCCCTCTACTTATATAAAAACAGGAACGCTGCAAGATATTCGACAGTTAAAGGTAGTATTTGAGCGTTGTTTTGATGCTGGGGTAGATATTGCCATTTGTACCGATAATGCTGGGTTACACAATGTACGTTTACCATTCGAGTACGAAAATCTTTTGACCTACGACATTATCAGTTTTCAAATGCTCCAAGCTTGTCAAGATGCAGCTTTTCGTCACGCTTTCGCTTGGCCTTATGGTGGTGAGCGTCCAGCACAGTTGTTAAATGGTTTACTTCATCCTAAATCGCAAAAGGCTGTAATTGCCAATAGTTAAGTAGTAAGAAATGATTAGTGATTAGTAATTAGTCAAAAAGTGATTTTTGTTGCAGCGAGTGAATTTTTATTTTTTTGGTGAAGAG
>CAKZYM010001172.1 GCA_937884685.1 uncultured Calothrix sp. | reverse complement strand
CGTAATTCGTAATTCGTAATTACACAAATGTAGAGACGTGAAATTATGTCCTCCGGACACGCTCCGCTAACACGTCTCTACATTTATAGAATAATGCAAAATATTTTCATATGGTGCGGCTAATTCAAAACCCTATCCTATTCTTCACTAACCACCTCTTCAACTTCACGAGACTCTAGCCATATATATATAGCTATAAAAGCCACAAGAATCAGCAGTGCGAAAATGGCGAATTGACCTACCCACTGTACTAACTGCTCCAGAGAGACTACCTTACCTGCGAAGAAAGCCAAGGAAACCATTGCACCAGCCCAAGCACCAGCACCCAAAAAGTTGTATAACATGAATTTTGCAAAAGGCATTTCGGCTATACCAGCTAATGGTGCCGCAAAAATCCGTAGCAAAGCAAAAAATCTGCCAAAGAATACGGCTTTAGCAGCATTTTCACTAAATTTTTCTTTTACACCTAAAACTTTGACTTCAGAAATCCTTAGCAGGTTTGCCAGACGCATTAGTAATGACCAGCCACCAATTCTACCAATCCAGTAGCCGCAGGTTCCACCAATAGCAGCACCTGCTGCTGCGTCACCCACAACGAACCAGTAATTGAGTTCGTTGTTACCCGCTAAAAACCCACCGACCAAAGTTACTGTTTCACCAGGAAGCGGAATACCTAAGTTTTCTAATAAAATCCCTACAAAAATTGCCCAGTAGCCGTATTGATGAGCAATCTCCTGAACATTCTCCAATGATATGAAATCGAGAGACATCCAGCCTAAACCTTATTTATATAATTTTACATTTCTACATATTGACTCTTTTTTACGTAAGGTGTCAACGAACTCAGTAATTCCCAAACTTTATCCAATGTCTACAAAAACTCATATGTTCTTTATCAAACATTTACTGCAATTACATAGTAAAAGTTAATACTAAACTAATTGGTGATAACTACATTAAATCCTCATTTAAGATTTCAAGTGCAGCACTGTTGTTAGAATAGTTTTAACAAAAATAATTTCTAGAAACTTATTATTTATTCGTATAAAATAAAACCATTTATTCAATTTTATATTTACCACAACCTCACAATTACTAACATCAATAACAGTAAATTTATGAAAAATTCATAAAACTCTGAGAGAATTATAAAAGTTATGTAAAAGAAGCGGTTGCTACGGAAAAAGCAAATCGCTTATGCCTATACTGAAAATTGTTTGGACAAATTATACGGCATAAATACCGACTAAGTTTGTCTCAATTGTACTAACCTTTAAACCCTATTTTATAAGTAGGTAGATGCGGTAAGTTTCCAGTTGAGAGGGAAGTGGTATTTGTGTCTGTTTTTTGTTTTGTATTAAGTATTTCAACTATCCGGCTAAATTTATGACTTTCACAAAAGAACGTCAAGTTACTTTGTTCAAGCCCGAAGGACGCATGGACTTGCAGGGCGGAAATGCTTTGAGCGAGCAGATTTCTTCGATAGTACCTAATTCGGAACAACTTTGGGTTATAGACTTAGCTAAAGTGGACTTTATGGACAGTTCTGGTTTAGTTAGCTTAGTTAAGGGACATAAAACAGCACGTCAATATAGTTGTCGTTTAGTTCTTTGCAACGTTACAGCCCCTGTTCGGTTAGTTTTGGAACTTACTCACTTAGATTCTGTATTTGCAATTTACAACAATTACGAAGACGTTCTAAGTGTCAATTAAAAATAAAAGTCTGGCTTTGGCAGGGTAACATCCCATTCATATGTTGAAGTTCAGTCTTGATTGCAGTAGATAATTGAAAAACTAACCAAAATTCAGCCTTTGAGTTGGATATTTTAACAGTTTGTTTTCTTGCTAATCTCTGTCAACCGTCATGCAAATTAACTGCTGTATTTAAGCAAAATCTAGTCAACAATTACCACTAATTAACTTGGAATGGTTGTTGAGTATAGCAAAGCTATTCTTATAGCAAATGTAAGCAATGGAAGAATTTACCTGGAGAGGTGAAACTAGAAAATTCTGGGTTTTCTCATCACTATTCCTGAGTAATTCTTCATTTTCTTCCACTTATCAACTTTTATTGATTATTTAGGAGCTTTTAAAAGAGGGCTTTTTTTTACTCCCATACAGCTATTGAGAAATCATTCTTTTTAAACCGTTTTAATCGCTGACAGCCTTTAAGGCTTAATTAAACTCTAGGTTCTGGGCTACTGACTTTATTACTGATTATCCTTAACATCAACTATAGATAGAATAGAGATTTCAGATAGCACCCATGATTTGATTGTCAAAGAACGAACATAAGAAAGCTATTTGGTTTTAATGAATCTAAATCGTTCTACTGGTTATAAATTATCTATTAAATTATAAAATGGCTAAGTATTAGGCACGGCAGAAATATTGCCTGGTGGACTAGACTGAGGGAATGAAGGTAAATCAATACCGCTGTGAGAAGCCGTGCGGGACTTCAAAGCCAAACGGTAACTTACACTTTGCAATTCCGCTTGCAATTGACGGTTTTCTTGTTGTAGTAGTGCTACCTTTTCCCTAACCGGTGCCATCCGTTCCTCGAACTTTTGACGATAAATTTGAGGCAATTCTTGCACTACTTGTTCTAACATTCTGCTGCGGTCAGTTAATTCCTGAACCGACTGACGCAATTGATAAATTTCGCTATCGCGAGTACTGATTTGCTCTTGGTAAAAGCTTACCTGCTCTTCTACTGCTTGCAATTGTTCTCGTAACGCATTTAATTCATTTTGATGACGTTCGGAAACTTCTGGCTGGGGCATAAAATCAGTATTACCCTTTACCAGTCGGAACAGTTCCTGGGACAACTGCTGCACTAATTGGTCTCGAAGCTGCAATTCTTGACGCAACTTCGAGACTTCGGTAGAGAGAGCTTGAATGGTGGAGTTATCTGTTTGGCTCACAGTGTCTTACAATTTACTTAAATAAATATTTTCCACGCTTTGAGGTAAGTATTTGTTAATGTAACATTCTTAGCGCTAATGGCAAGAGTAAAAGAAGTATATTTTTTTTACTTTTTCTAAAGATTAATTTGGTCTGTGCTGTTCTGCACTATATTTATTTCTTGCTGAATTATTTATAAGCTTGTTTGTAAGCTCGAAGAAACCGGGCTTGCAATGTTTGAAACTTGATGCTTCAAAAACCCGGTTTCTCCTAAATTCGGTAACAAAAAGTACCTATGATTGATTTATCATTGCGGATTGAATTATTTACTTATAATCCGAAACCCAATCCAAAATCTGAAATTTTCTGGGTGATGCCAAAAGAGAATTATCTTTCTTGGGCTATTGCAGCAGCCGATACTTCTTCTGTTGCTGTTTGTGGTTCTGCTAAATCTTGCTTGATAGTTAAATAGCGAATTACTTCTTCACTCAAGCGCATAGCACGTTCCATTGGAGCAATAGTACTACCAATAGCAGTGTAGTTCATCTGAATGTAGACTCCATCCCGATGCTTATTAATCTCGTAAGCTAAACGACGCTTACCACGATTTTGAATTTGGACATCCTCAGCACCATTTTCTTTGATGATATTCTCGTACTTGGCAATATTTTGCTCGACTTGCTCTTCTATTAAGTCAGGACGCAAAATATACATTGTCTCGTAATTTGTAGCCATCGGTTTTAATCTCCTTGTGGACGTTTGGCTGCTAATATCAGAAAAATGTTCGCCAACTTTTTGATTGCAATAATCAAACAAGTAAACATTTTAGGCAGCAAGGAATTATAATCTTACCAGTTTTTGATTTTAATTGACGAAACTTGAAAAATCTGCTTTGTTTGTGTGCATTTGCAGACTCTGAGTTCCCAAATAAGTTAATTATATTAATCAGAAATATGCTTATTATCTTTTCTGCAAACAGAAACTAGTACCGAAATATGATAACGTAATATATTTATCTCAAAGCACACTCATGAAAAAGGGGTTGGGCTTAGGCTAATAATCTGAATCTACCACTTAAGGTCAAGTTTATAAGAATTACGCAAAGCCACTCTTAATTTGGAAAATAATATTTTCTGTTGTTGCTGCGTAAGTTCTGGTTTAATGACCTATTCCAGCCAAAATAAGCTATTGATGTAGGCTTACTTTTTCGTAAACAATCACGCCCAGCACGTACGTAAATAAAAGATATTTACAAGGAATTAATCTAATACTATGGCACAGCGTTATGTGCGAGTTCAAACGACTGAAGGGATAATCTACTATGGTTTGCTACATCTTGACCTTAACGTCCAAGTACTCGATGCTCCTCCTTGGTTGCAAGGTCAGCCCACAGATTTAATATTGCAACCAGACAGCTACCAAATTTTAGCTCCAAGTAGCCCTTCTAAAATTATTGCGGTGGGCAAAAATTATGCCGAACATGCGGCAGAAATGGGTAGTAAAGTACCAGAAGAACCTTTAATTTTTTTGAAACCACCTACTTGTATAATTCCTTCAGAAGGAGAAATTCAATATCCAGAAGTTTCACAGCGGGTAGATTATGAGGGAGAATTAGCATTGCTTATTGGTGAAGCTGCGACAAAATGTAGTCCACAGTCTGCCCAAAGCAAAATCTGGGGTTATACCATTGCGAATGATGTGACAGCAAGAGATTTGCAAAAACGCGATAACCAATGGACTCGTGCCAAAGGTTTTGATACTTTTTGTCCTTTAGGACCCTGGATTGTCAGAGAAGTAAGTCCTGGTGCTAGACTGCAAACTTTTTTGAACAATAACGAAACTCCTGTTCAATCCGCTTCTATTGACCAAATGGTTTTCTCTCCCGAAACTATAGTGTCTTACATTAGTCACGTAATGACTCTAATGCCGGGAGATGTAATATTAACAGGTACACCTTTGGGAGTCGGTTCATTAAATCATGGAGACCGTATACGCATTGAAATAGAAGGTATTGGTCGTCTGGAAAATACTGTTGTAGCTAGCAAGTCGCAGTAAGCAAAAATATGCAGATAACGCGATACCAAGAGTGCATATTGATTTCAAATTTATTTCTAGCGTACCTGCATATAAACTGCGTCAGAAATTGCGGGAATTTCTGCGTAACGACCCATGATAGTTTGAGCTACAGAATATACAACGGCTACCAATAAACCAATAAAAATTGTATTGGCCAGGGTTTCAGTTGCAAAATTGACACCCGGAACAGGGTTTAGAACACGTAACAAAAGACTACATAAAGTTAGAACAATGCTTAAAAGAATAGCTTGCATTGTATTGAAACGAATAAAATGAGCGATTTTCTCATTTCGTACTACCAACATAAACAAAGCAAAGAAGATAATTAGTCCGGCAAAAGGTATGCCGCCATAAATTGCTAATACAGGTGACAATGGTATCAAAATCACTTGCAAAGCAGGAAACTGTTGAAATAAAGAGCCACCAAAACCTAATCCTTCAACCAAGGGAAGTAAATAAGGCAAGCAAGCAAAAATCCTATCTTTAACAGTTGTAGACCCGCGCCAAGCCATACTGCGTTCTCCTATGTCTGATTTTACTGACCGTATGAACCTAGAATAACGCAGTCGCTTAGTTTGTAGTTTGATTTTTATTTAAAATTCATCCCGGTCTATGTTCGCAATGCGGAAGCCCATAGTACATTCATGCCAATCTGCTTGTTGTTCGGTAATTTTTCTCACAGCTTGTCCGCAGCTTAATTTTCCGTTATACCAGCGCGGTCTACCACTTTTATCAGCAAGTACACAAGACTGACAAACGTTTTGAGGGGCGATAAGTTGCTCTTTTATTAAAATGACTAACATATAATACCCGTTAAAATGAATCTTGATTTTGATTAAAATTTATTTGAGAGCTAAATTTAAGAAAGATTTTATTTTTATTTTTTGCAAGAGTTTATCGACCAGCTTCTATTTCTCGATTTTTAAGTAGACTTTGGTTTGAATCAACAAAATATTTAACTCCAACTAGCTTGTCGCTAAATTTCCTAACTATTTTATTTTATGGGTCAGAGATGAAAATGTTACTATTTTTTCGTAAAAAGTAATACATCAAAACATTTATTAAGCTTTTTCTTTACTTGATTATAGTAGTTATTTCTCAGTACTTAATAATAGACAAGCTAGCAGAAACAAACTTTACTTTAAAGCACTGAACTACTTTTTTTCATCTCTTGAGTTATAAATTCAGGCGACTTCTCAGCTTCAGTCTTGTGCTGATAGAATTTTATTCTGTGCGATCGCACAAATTTTCACGGAATAAATAACTGACAGTGACTAAAACTAATTCAGATTTTCTTGCAGCTTCTGACCCTACAGTGGCAGAGTTGATTAATGACGAACTAAAGCGTCAACAAGACCACTTGGAGTTGATTGCTTCGGAAAATTTCACTTCTGCGGCTGTGCTGGCTGCTCAGGGTTCGGTATTGACGAATAAATACGCTGAAGGGCTACCTGGCAAGCGCTATTACGGCGGTTGTGGAGTAATTGACAAAATTGAGCAAATAGCAATCGACCGCGCTAAACAGCTATTTGGTGCTGCGAGCGCCAACGTCCAGCCACATTCTGGAGCGCAAGCCAATTTTGCGGTATTCCTAACTTTGTTAGAACCCGGTGACAAAATCATGGGAATGGATTTGTCTCATGGAGGACACCTTACCCACGGTTCACCAGTAAATGTTTCGGGTAAGTGGTTTGAGGTTTGTCATTACGGTGTCAATCAGGAAACCGAACAGTTAGACTACGAGCAAATCCGCGAGCAGGCGCTAAGGGAGCGTCCAAAGCTCTTGATTTGTGGATATTCTGCTTATCCTCGGGTAATTGACTTTGAAAAATTCCGCAGTATTGCTGATGAAGTTGGTGCTTACTTGTTAGCAGATATTGCTCACATTGCTGGTCTGGTGGCTGCTGGTCTGCATCCAAACCCCGTTCCTTATTGCGATGTAGTAACTACGACTACTCATAAAACGTTACGCGGTCCCAGAGGTGGCTTAATCTTGAGTCGCGATGCTGAGATGGGTAAAAAGTTTGACAAGTCAGTTTTTCCTGGAACTCAAGGTGGCCCCTTAGAGCATGTGATTGCTGGTAAAGCAGTTGCGTTTGGGGAAGCTCTGAAGCCAGAATTTAAAGATTATTCTGCTGCTGTAATTGAAAATGCTCGTGCTTTAGCCAATCAACTGCAAAGCAGAAATTTAAAAATCGTTTCCAACGGTACAGAAAATCATCTGATGCTGGTGGATTTGCGATGTATTGGCATGACTGGTAAGAAAGCAGACCAATTAGTCAGCGGTGTAAATATTACTGCGAATAAAAATACAGTTCCTTTTGACCCAGAATCTCCCTTTGTTACGAGCGGTTTAAGATTAGGTTCTCCTGCTATGACAACAAGAGGAATGGGAGTCGCGGAATTTACTGAAATCGGTAATATTATTGCTGACCGTTTGTTAAATCCCGATTCAGATGAGATTGCTGAAGATTGTAAAAAGCGGGTAGCGTCTTTATGTAAAAGCTTCCCCTTATACGAACACATTGGAATTCCCGTACCAGCTTTAGCATAAATGGATTAATACAACTAGAAACCGCTATATTTTCAGCTTTTAATTAATTCCCCCTTTTTTAGGGGGTTTTTTTATGCTTGTCAAACTACTGGTTCATTTTTTCTCTACCGTTGGGAGACGTAAAATTATGATTAGGTGACGCTACGCTAATAGGTCTCTACAATCCGTGGGGATTTATGTGATGAAATACTAGTATCCCTGATAACTTATGTATTGCGAGCATTTGGTTCTCTAGAGAATAAAATGCAGAATACTTTCATTACCAAGAATCTTTTTTTTTAATAAAATTCTAAATGCATTTAAAAATGTATCATTCCTATGCTGACAACTATATAAATCTTAGTAGTAATAGAACAATGTGATTTTCTATTTAATCTACTTTATCTATTTGTCTTATACAGTAAACAAGCGATTTTTTTATGCAGATGCTACCTGCCCAGATTTATCATCTCATAGCCTTCTTACTGGCTGCTGTAGTGGTTCTCTGGACTACTCCCGATGTCAAAAATATTGGTATAAGAAGCGGACGTTTAGATAAACCTGATGAGCGAAAAGTTCATCAACGTCCAATGGTACGTCTTGGAGGAGTGTCTATTTTTGCGGGTACTATAATTTCTTTGTTAATGGTTTGGTGGTTGGGTGGATTTGGATTTTTACCACCTGATAAGGAATGGCAAATCTGGGGTGTAACTATCGGTGGTTTGGCTTTTTTCCTGATTGGTTTAGCTGACGATTTATTTAATTTGTCACCTTTGGTACGCTTGACGATCCAAACTTTTGTTGCAGGTTGTGCGTGGAAAGCGGGGGTAAGTATTGATTTCCTTAGTATTCCTACAGGGGGATTAATTCATCTGGGTTGGTTGAGTTTACCAATTACCGTTATTTGGTTAGTTGGTATGGTAAATGCAATTAACTGGATTGATGGTTTAGATGGTTTAGCTGCTGGTGTATCTGGAATTGCGGCTATGGTAATGCTGATTGTGGCTTTGTTCATGCAGCAGCCAGCAGCAGCTTTAATCGCCGCAGCCCTCGCTGGTTCTACATTTGGATTTCTACGATATAATTTCAATCCCGCGCAAATTTTTATGGGAGATGGGGGTTCTTATTTTATTGGATTCACTTTAGCTTCGGTGGGAGTAATCGGTCTGGTGAAAATACCTGCTGTGACTGCGGTATTGTTACCTTACGTTATTTTGGCGGTACCGATTGTTGATATGTCAACGGTAATTTTGGGGCGAATTTCACAAGGTAAATCCCCGTTTCTGGCTGATAAAACTCATTTACACCACAGATTGCTAGAAGCTGGTTTATCCCACCGCTTGACGGTTTTATTTATTTATTCTTTAACTTTATGGGTTGGTAGTTTAGCGTTAGCGATTGCTGGTATACCCAGCGGTACTATTTATGCTTGTGGTAGCACTTCTTTACTGAGTTATACATCTTGGCGTGCTTGGAAACGAGTACGATAAGCATAAAGGGAGGGAACAGAAGAAGATTATTGTAGCGAAATTAAGTTCGTTTTCTATTTCTTATTTATTAGGACTTACGCAGTTACGTTATTTTTGCGTAAATCCTGTTTATATATTTTTAAATCCTCTTGAAAACTAAGTATATTAAGGAAGGCAAGTTAATTTTTATTATATTCTGTCAGTAGAATATTTAATCAGTCAAGTATTAGCTTATAGTCATTAACTATTAATAAATATAAAGACTTTACAGGCTCCTTTAAGAACTCTTTATCAGCCTTTCAAAAAATGACTGTAAATGCAAAGAACTAATTAACAGTCTGTATTTTCGTAGCATTATTTACTTTAATATATTAGGATTCCCATAGATAAACATCTAATTTTACGCTAGCATATAAGAAAATCTACTGATATTAGTCAAAGTTTTTTACAAAGATATTGTAGAAAAATATTATGGTTAATAAATTTATCAACTTCTCGACTGTGTGGTCGCAAATGTACGACCACTGCTATGAGAACTATAAAGGTTTGAGAAAAAATCCTAAATGGCTGTTGATGCGTAAAATGAGTAGGTTTCAGACTGGAAGAACTATGATGAAATATTTAACTCGTAGTTCGGTAAAATTAGATAAATTTTCTTTAGAACATAAATATTCTGTTTTTCCTCCAATTGATATAGATGAAGCTGTTATACAGCTAAAAAAAGAAGGTTTTTATTTAGGCTTACAGCTACCTAAAATACTGGTTGAAGAAATTATCGAATTTGCTAAAAATAATGTTTGTTACGGTAATCGAAAATCACAGCTAGGATTTTATTATGACCAAAAAGCAGAAGCACAAATTCAATCTGAAAAAGATATAAAAGTTGGTTGCTATTTCAATACAGCACAACTTTGTCCTGCTATTGCTGAATTACAAAATGATTCGCAGCTACTAGCAATAGCAGCTAAATATTTAGAAAAAGAACCCATACACCAAGGAAATCAGCTTTGGTGGAGTTTTGCAGGGGAATCTTCAGAGTGGCAACGCAGACAAAACGCACAAATGTTTCACTATGATTTAGATGATTATAAATTTTTAAAATTTTTCTTTTATTTAACTGATGTAGATAATACAAGCGGTCCTCACATTTGCGTGCGTGCTAGTCATAAACACAAAAAGTTTTCTCATGTGTTGTTACGCAAAAGAGAAAAGGATAAAGAGATTATTGATTTTTATGGTGAAGATTCAGTGGTAACTATTTGTGGTCAGGCTGGTTTTGGATTTATAGAAGACCCGCTCTGCTTTCATAAAGGACTCACTCCCACTAAGCGCGACCGTCTTTTATTACAGATAGAATTTGCTACGACCGATTACGGAATGCAAAACGATAATAGAGAAACTTCTAGTCTTCAAGTTTTGAATTAAACAGAACGGGGAACAAGATAATATCTTCTGATAAACGCGGTAAAAAAACAAACGGGCTTATGCTTCACCGTTAGCAGCTAAAAGACTATGAAAATTAGGTCTGTACTAAGCAGCTAAACCGGCCATTTTCTTATTTAAAGCTGTTAACCCATACATTTATTGAAACCGCCATTTTCTATCTGCGACTCCCCTTGGTCTGGCAGGTAATTGCCTAACTCCTTAGATTAAACATAAGAGCGCAAATAACCAATAAACACGATTGAACGGCAAAAATTTGGAAAAACCTTGGGATTGTAAATGCAAAATGTAACGGAATGCAAAGTATAATGAAAACTACTAAAAACAGAAATACATTAAATCCAGAAAGGTAAATGCGAGTAGCTATTGCCGGAGCAGGCTTGGCAGGTCTTTCCTGTGCTAAATATCTTGTAGATGAAGGTCATACTCCCATACTCTTGGAAAGCCGAGATGTACTGGGTGGTTTGGTCGCAGCGTGGAAAGATGACGATGGCGACTGGTATGAAACTGGACTGCACGTATTTTTTGGGGCTTATCCCAATATGTTGCAGTTACTCAAAGAACTCGGTATTGAAGACCGTTTGCAGTGGAAAAAACACACGATGATCTTCAATCAACCGGAAAAACCAGGTACCTATAGTCGCTTTGATTTTCCGAATTTGCCAGCACCTTTGAATGGGGTTGTGGCAATCCTCAGAAATAACGATATGTTGAGTTGGGGCGAAAAAATTGAGCTAGCAAAGGGTCTAGTCCCAGCTATGTTGCGGGGTCAGAAATATGTTGACTCTACAGACCAATATACTTTCTCTGAGTGGCTGAAGCTTCAAGGAGTAAGTGAGGAAGTACAGCAAGATATTTTTATTGCTGCTTCTAAGTCATTGAATTTTATTAATCCCGACGAAATTTCAGCTGTAGTGCTGCTGACGGCTCTTAACAAGTTTCTTCAGCAAAAAGACGGCTCGAAGATGGCTTTTTTAGATGGTTCTCCTACGGAGCGTTTGTGTCAACCACTGGTAGATTACATAGAAGCTGGTGGTGGAGAAGTTAAATTAAATGCTCCTTTGAAAGAAATTTTGCTCAATTCAGACGGTAGTGTCAAAGGATTTTTGATGCGCGGTTTAAACGGAGCAGAGGATTATGTTGAAACTGCCGATGCTTATGTCTCGGCAATGCCGGTTGATGTGATGAAAGTCATGCTACCAGAGCCTTGGAAGGATATAGAATGCTTCCAAAAACTAGATGGTTTAGAAGGTGTGCCGGTAATTAATATCCAATTATGGTTTGACCGTAAACTTACAGATATTGACCAATTATTATTTTCGCGATCGCCGATTTTGAACGTTTATGCGGACATGAGCAATACATGTCGCGAATATAGTGACCCAAACCGTTCTATGCTGGAGTTAGTTCTTGCACCAGCCGATGATTGGATTAATAAATCCGATGCGGAGATATTGCAAGTAACTCTTGATGAACTGTCCAAACTATTTCCTCAACATTTCGGCTCGGAAAATCCAGCGAAGTTACTGAAATATCATGTGGTGAAAACACCGCGTTCAGTTTACAGAGCAACTCCAGGTCGTCAGGAGTACCGTCCTTCACAAGTAACTCCCGTCTCAAACTTTTTCTTGAGTGGAAGCTACACCATGCAACCGTTTTTAGGAAGTATGGAAGGAGCAGTACTTTCTGGTAAACTAACAGCGCTCGGTGTGAATAAATCATTCTCAGTAAAGAATTCTTCCAGCGTGCAAATGCCTTCCATCCAGCCTGCAACGAATGCTGCAACTGCCTGATTCCCCCCCATGCATGAAAACGACGACGGTCTCTGTGGATGAGTCCTACCAAATTTGTCAGCAAATCACTGCAAAGTATGCCAAAACTTTTTATTTGGGTACTTTGTTGATGAGTCCAGCAAAGCGACGCGCAATTTGGGCAATTTACGCCTGGTGTCGTCGCACTGACGAACTGGTAGATGGTCCTGCTGCTGCTATGACTACTCCCGAAACTCTAGATTTGTGGGAAAAGCAGCTCGAATTAATTTTTGCTCAACACCCCCAAGAAAATGTTGATGTAGCTCTTGCGGATGCATTGAAGCGCTATCCAATGGATATTCAGCCCTTCCGGGATATGATTTCCGGTCAGCGTATGGATTTGTTCCGCAGCCGCTACGAAACTTTTGATGACTTATATCTGTACTGTTACCGCGTAGCCGGTACTGTAGGTTTAATGTCAACAGCGGTAATGGGAATAGATCCCGAGCAAAATACCGCTCCTTGGAACCGTTATAAACAGCCATATATTCCAATTGATGAAGCTGTGTCTCTAGGAATAGCTTCTCAACTTACCAATATTCTTCGTGATGTTGGTGAAGATGCCCAGCGAGGGCGAATTTACCTTCCCATTCAAGATTTAGCACGGTTTAACTACACTGAGGAAGATTTACTCAAAGGTGTGGTCGATGAGCGGTGGCGCTCTTTAATGAAATACCAAATTCAACGAGCTAGGCAATTTTATGCCCAAGCCGAGAAAGGTATTAGCTATCTACATCCAGATGCTCGCTTGCCAGTGTGGGCGGCTCTAATGCACTACAGTCGCATTTTGAGTGTAATTGAGCGCAATGGCTATGACGTGTTCAGTCAACGCGCTTACGTACCGCAATGGAAAAAAATCGGGACTTTACCTTTTGCTTGGTTGCGCTCGCAAGTATCTTAAGGTAAGAAGGTTTCACAAGTAATAAGTAATAAGTAATAAGTAACACCTCCCCTAAAAGTTAGAGGGTTCAAGGATTCAAGTAGGGAATGCAGGTTTTATTCGTCTTTAAAAGACTAGGCTTGTACTATACTTGCTCCTCACGCGACCCGGGAACGGACTTTATTCATTACTTTTTACTTTTTACTTCTTACTTCGCGACTTTTGCCCGAAGGCTTTGGTAACAAGAGTGTATATATAATTTTGCCAGTCTAAGTATTGACTTGTCTTAAGTTATCTGCTAACATTCATATTTGTTACTGCTTAAGGAGAGGTGGCTGAGTGGTTGAAAGCGGCTCCCTGCTAAGGAGTTATGGGGTTAATACCTCATCGAGGGTTCGAATCCCTCCCTCTCCGTTACTGATTTGAAAAAGTCACCGTGAATTTATCGAATTAGTTATTGATTTGATTAAAGAAGAGGAGTAGTACATTAGACTCTAATCTAAATGTACTACTCCTTTCTTGATGATATTCCCTTTAATAAATTGCAAGTTTCTTGGTTGATTCAGTGAGGAGAAAATTTAATTTCTCCTATTTTCCGAATTAACAATTAAACTTTAGAAACCTCTAAAGTTGTAACCGACACCTACAGAAACACCGAGGTCGGTTTCGTCAAAAAATGCTGCATTAATAGCTGCTGTCGCTGTTAATTTATCAGTTAGCGGTACATCTACGCCACCAGTAACCAAGAAACTTAATTCTGAATCATCCCCAGTTGCTACAGCTACACCAGCTCCAACATAGGGAGAAAAAGGTAATGCTTCACTGAACGGGTCTGAACTCTCGAACGAAAAGTCATAGGTAACAGGAGCTAAAATTACTGTATCGTCCCCAAGTACTACTGAAGGACGTATCGACAAAATATCTGTAACTCCAATTTTACTGATAATCATAAAGTTACCATCACCTAAAGCGGAATCACCACCTAAGCCGAGATTTCCTGCTACTCCTATGTAGCTAGAACCACCCCGAGTAGAACCACCAAAGTCAATATCCGCTTGAGCTAATTCCGAAGAAATAGATGGACTTAGATTTGCTCGGGTCGTCTGAGTATTAGAAGATGGATACTGAGCATTAAGACTAGCAGATGAAGTTGATGATGTACCAGGAACTGGTGTTGATTTCTCAACTTTCTGGGTTACTGTCTCAGATGCTAGTAATTCTGGTGTTAATAATTCTGGATTAACCGATATATTTGATTCTTTAGCAGTTTCATTAGAGAAACTAGGGCTAAAATGTTCGACTCCTGTGTTTTGCTGTTCGGAAGAAACTTGGTTCGATTGTACGAACTGTTCGCTACTGGTTTTTTCTGCTGTTTGAGCAGAAACCGATAAAACACTACTTAATAATGCAACAGTAGCTAAACTAAGCGAAAAAACGCTTTTACGAAGAAATTTGATACTCACGTTCACTCCTAATTGATATAGCCATTTGAATATGGACTAGCTTATTTTTAGTCTATATGACGGCAGTATTTAATATCTAACACCAAAAAATTATAGCTACATCTTTAATTAGGCACAAATAATATTAATTTGCTACTTTTTTATTGTCGCAAATATAGTTAATTAAACGGTTGACAAAAATATTAAATACAACAATTCAAACTTTGTAGTAATTGTAATTTTTATTTGATAGATGAATTAATACCCAAATTAATACCCAAAAATTACGTAAGTACAATATAGGAGCTATTCCCACTATTTAGTACCACTAAATTACTTTTAAAGAGCTACAACTTAAGTATTTCATCCTTCACAACATATTTAACATTGGTAGAGTACATTCCCATAGCCAAGGGATATTTATTCCATAGGGCTTTGAAAATATAGTCATAATCTACCTTAAAAGCGCTATGTAATGAGGGTCAATAGCGCAGCCAAGACAGATTGCTAGCTAATAGAAGGAAGCAAGACACAATAATACCGAAGAGTAATTTTGCCTAGCCAGTTTTTTCTAGCACCTTTAGGAGACCTAATATTTTACGTCTTTGCAACCCATCAGAATTATTATAATGAACTATTAAAATAGCTTTAATAACTCAGAATATCTTATCTTCACAGAATAAATATATAAGATAATAATCTAATTAGAAATTACACTGATTTGCATTTTTTTTATATACATCTGGCTGTAGTCGTATATTATTGTTTGCAAGTCTTTAACAGGAAATTACTTAGTTGATTGTTACAAAAAAGAGATAGACTAAAATAGCGAATTATACTATCAATTCTTTACACTATTATACAGGCGATAATTTGATAAAAAGCAATTTTTTAGTCAAAATTTTGTTTTAGCTAATATCAATAAGTAATAGCTCGTACAAAATTAATA
>CAKZYM010001171.1 GCA_937884685.1 uncultured Calothrix sp. | reverse complement strand
GGAAGTTCTGCTAAAGCTTTGTTAACGTCGGAATTTTTAGCAATATAAGCACCAAGTCCGACTAAATAAAGTGGTTGATTACTTCCTTGAACAGCAGGTGAATCTATGTTCACTGCTTGATTTTGTAAGACTTTTACACCTATTCCTTCTAAAGTATTCTTAACCTGTTCTCCAAGTTCTGGTAAGGCAGGCTTATGACTGTAATCATGATTTCCTAAAACTGCGTAAGTGGGAATATTTGCTTTAATCAATGGTTGAATTGCTTGAGTAACTTTGCTAAGTTCTTCTGATGCATTAGGTAAAGAATGATAAATAAAATCCCCTGTAATTAAAACTGCTGCTGGCTTCTCTTCTACAAGTTTTTTAATGCTGTCACGCATGGTACCAGTATTATCAAACCACATTCCTACCTGAAAATCACTTACCTGACCGATGCGTTTTCCTTCCCAAGCAGGTGGAAGATTGGGAATAATAGCTGTCTCTTCTTCTACATCTATGAATTTTGGTTCAAGTAATCCCCACACAACTAATATACTTAGTATTCCTAATAATCCTAAAGTTGAATATTTTAATATTTTGGTGATTTTCATAGTCTTGGTGAAATGATTTATTTATAATTAGAAAATTAACAGGGAGAAGAATATTCAGCAGAAAATAAGCAGAACGTTTCCTAACTAGATTTACAAAATATTGAAAAAAAATCTGCTGCTGTTATCGAATAAATATATCTTATATAGATTTAATTCTTTGTAGAATTTTGTTTTATATCTATCTATTATTAATACCAAAAAGAATAAATATAAAAATCTTCCGTTGGGATAAAATAATTAATTTACTAATTCATAAACCAAAGCCATAATTCTAAATACTGTCTCAAAAGAGGCTAATTTTTAGCAATTTTCTTTATGGATATTGCGGTAATTATTTTTGTATCTATCGGATGGTATAAAATTTTGGCGTTGTTGAATAAAAAAGATGAAAACAAAAATATAAAATATATAAAGCAGATAAAAATGCGATTGCACATTGAAAGAGACGTAGCAATATACCCGGTATCTACATCAGTTTCATGTTTTTGACAAATCCTAGCATTATTCTTTTTCCCTACTCCCTAACAATATCAATTACCAGCTAATTCGCACTTGCGAACCTAAATCAACTCCTAATTCTAAACGTGCGTTTCCACTATTCACAGCTATTTCTACCCAGTCATGACTGCCAATAAGTGCAACAGTTTCTCCAACTTTCACATCTGAATAAGTTTCTCGTGCTTTTATAATATTTCCTTTTATTTCTGCATTCCAATTATTAACCTTGACATCACTTCGAGGTATGTTCGTCACTAAATTTCCGAAATGGTCAATATACTGAATGCAACCTGTAATACTATTATCCATCTGGGCGCATTTAGGTAAATCTAACTTCACTAAACTCTCGGGATTGACTTCTCGTCCGATTTTTTGCAAAGATATATCATTAGCTAGATGCGCTCCCACTGGTGCAAAAATATCTCTACCGTGAAAAGTAGTGCTAGGTTGAGATGTCAGCCAATATTCAGGATTTGTTAATTCCACCGCTGCGATTACAGAATTCTGACTCATTACTCCACTTAACAGACCGTTATCTGGAGCTACTATAAAACCTTGCGCTAATTTTACAGCAACTGCTCTACGGTTTCCTCCCACTCCCGGATCTACCACCGCTACATGTACGGTACCGTCAGGAAAATATGGGTAAGCGTTCATCAAACAAAACCTTCCTGTGGCTATACTTTGCGGTGGAATTTGATGGGTTATGTCAACCACTCTCGCTGTGGGATTTATTTTTGCGATCGCACCTTTCATTACAGCGACGTACTCGTCATAAATACCAAAGTCGCTAAGCAATGTTATGAGAGGTTGTTTGCTTGGTTTGTCAAACATAAAAAAGCCACAATATATCTTTACAAAATAATCTGTAACAATGATTACCAAAATTATGTTATCTTAGCTATGAAATATGGCAAACAAGACTAAATAGTTAGTAAAAAATAAATTAGGACATAAATTACTGTATTTGTAAAAATCAGAGCAGAAATTCAGTTTTATTTATGAACAATTAGTCTATATAGTTCATAGTTTTGTTGTGTTAATACCCGCTTAATGCGGGTTTTCGTATAAATAAAACTTTTAATACAAGCATAGATTTATCAATCTAATTAACAACTATATCTTTGGTAAGATAACTATTTATAGAAAATTTTAAGATAGCTAAAAATTTGGACACAAAAATATGATAGTTTTTGTTTATATGTTTAAGGTAAACAATCAATATTTTTAATCAAAACTTTCTTGTTAGCGAATTTGTTCACTTGAAAAATCATAAATAAATTGAATTAAATCGAAATCAAGATTTATTTTTCATCAGCTAATAGGCAAGCTGTAAGTATATTTGCTTGATAGAGCGAAACATGCAAAATGTCCTATTAAATAGCAACTTAGCTAGATAAAATTTGTAAAATCCTCCACAAAAATTATAAAAGTGACGATAGCTACGATACATTTTTATGGCGGTAAATATTAAATTTTCATTAATTTATTTGGAAGACG
This sequence comes from uncultured Calothrix sp., assembly GCA_937884685.1. GTDB lineage: Bacteria > Cyanobacteriota > Cyanobacteriia > Cyanobacteriales > Nostocaceae > Rivularia. The sequence continues at coordinate 12,937 of CAKZYM010001171.1, read as the reverse complement.
GTTAACACTACTGTATTTGTAGTGTTTATAACTATTTACATAAAAGTTTCCAAAAATTAAATTTGAAATGAAAATTAGAAAACCTTGTAATAGCCTGGGGGTGAGGATTGTGGATAGGAATGTAATGAGAATAGCAAAACTTTTTTGAGAATTTCGCGTATAATCAAAAAGAATTGTATGCCGAAACACTTTAGAGGGATCATCAAAGCTAGACGAAAAGCCAACTCTTAAATAAGTTATATCGGGGTATGTCCGTCAATGCTGTGTTTGAGAATTAAACAATATCGCCAACAATGTTATGTTCAACAACTGATATCAAATTGCTAGATATGCACTCTTGAAACGTTTGTTAAGTTTGTATACCCATGACAAGGTAAATATATTTTCCTATCCAAAGATAGTTGAGTATATCTGGCTCGCTTCGTTACAGTTGATTACAAAAACTTTAGGAGATTTATATGCGAATAGCTCAAGTTGCTCCACTGTGGGAGAGAGTACCTCCTCCAGGTTACGGTGGTGTTGAGTTGGTCGTAGGATTGTTGACCGATGAACTAGTCCGACGAGGACACGAAGTGACTTTGTTCGCTTCAGGGGATTCGCTAACTTTAGCGAAGTTAGAATCTGTTTACCCTCGTGCTTTTCGTCTAGAACCCTCTATAACAGAGTATTCTGCTTATGAAGCTTTACAGCTAAGTCGAGTTTATAAACAAGCTGGCAACTTCGATATAATTCATTCTCACGTTGGATATACTTCTCTTTTCCACGCTGGATTTGTTGAAACTCCAACAGTACACACCCTCCACGGTGCTTTCAATTCAGACACTAAGCAGATTTATACCGAAGCGCGCGAGCAGCACTATGTCAGCATTTCAGATGCTCAGCGCGAACCGATAAAGGAGTTGAATTACGCTGCAACAGTTTATAACGGTATCGACACTGAAAGCCATCGTTTTTATGCTCAACCGCAGTCGGAACCTTATTTAGCATTTTTGGGAAGGATTTCCCCAGAAAAAGGGACCCATATCGCTATCGAAATTGCTCAGAAATCTGGCATACCTTTAAAGATGGCTGGTAAGGTTGATAGGGTTGACGTTGAATATTTTGAGAGCAAAATTAAGCCTCATATTGATGGCAAGCATATACAATATTTAGGCGAAGCTAATCACTTCGAGAAAAACGAACTTTTGGGTAACGCTATAGCCATGTTGTTCCCGATAACATGGAGAGAACCTTTTGGATTGGTAATGACTGAATCAATGGCTGCAGGAACCCCAGTTATTGCAAGGTCAATGGGTTCGGTGCCAGAAGTAATCGCAGATGGTAAGACTGGTTTCTTGTGTGAAACCGTTGATGATTTTGTGAATGCTGTTCGACGTTTGAGAGAAATCGATAGAAGAGCATGTCGCAACCATGTGGAGATGAATTTTAGCATCAAGAGCATGGTAGATGGTTACTTAGATGTTTACCACAAAGCGATGGGAAATAAGTTTGAAAAGAACGGTTATTCTCGTTTTTTGTCGAACCTACTGATGAGATAAAGCTATAGTGGATGGCTTTGAAGTTTATTTGATTACAGCTAAATTGCATATCTTGGACTATTTATAACAAGTGAAAGGAAATTAGGTTTCTTCCAGTCATTTGCAAGAAACCTATTTCACCTTGAGATTCAAGATTACAATTCTATTAAACGATTAAATTCATCCACTTTTTGTCTTTTGTCTGTAAGTGCATCTAGGACGAAATATTTTTATATAGGTTCAGATATTTGCAGGTTAGGTTATATTTTTATTTTTCGTTGCATAGTATGATTAATTATGGCTGTAAAGGTCGAAATACTTACTATGCATTTTTGAAGTTTTCAAGACCGTATTTTCCAAAGCCAACTAATCCCTGTCCACAACTGTTTAATCTACCTCTTTTTGTCTGAGAAAAGCTGCATTATACTAAATTATAAATATCGTTTAATTTTTAACTTTGGGTATTAGATTATTCTTCGCTTAAAATAGAAAGCAACAATAATTTTTGATAAAAGACTTCTGGATGACCTCGATATCAAGTTTAAAGTCGAAAGTCTAAAACCAAAAGTCCAAAATTCAAAATCGTATCAATTAATTTTGCATTTTTGATTTTATTGACGTGGATAAGTTAGAGGTTTGTCTATCAAGACGATTTCTAATGATTCTTACAGGTGTACCCACTGCAATAGAAAAGGGAGGGATGTTTTTATTAACAACAGAACCCGCTCCGATAATACTTCCTTTCCCAATCTTTACTCCATCAATTACCGTAACATTATGTCCTAACCAACAATCATCTTCAATTACAATCCCCTTGCTAGTTATACCTTGCTCTTCAATAGGTCGAGTGGGGTCTGAGAAAATGTGATTGTTGGCAAATATTCCACAATGTGGTGCTATTAAACAGTTTTTACCAATTTTAATATTTCCCGTACCAGCAATAACCACATAGGGACCGATATATGCATTTTCATCAATCGTGATATGCGTATCGTACAACGAACGAATATCCACACCACGTTCTAATCTAGCTCGGTCTTTTATATTTATCTTATTATTTGGATGTCCTAAAGCATTAATTTGCACTCCTTTCAAAAGACTTACTTGATTCCCAATTTCAATCGAAGGAGTTCCAATCAGTTCTACAAAATGTTGAATATTAACCGAATCACCTATCTGACTAAAAAGACTTCTATAAACTATATTTCTGATTTTTTTACCAAAAAAAATATTTGGAATACCTCCGAAGATAGTGGTAATTAATCTTTCTTTCAAGGAGATTTTTTCAAAGCTAATATTTTTTACCATCTTGATGACCCCTGTAACTCATATCAATCAATTATCATGCAGGTATACCATTAAATAGAACTACATAATAAAATCTCATTTCTTATTTTCTATCTATAAATAAATATAGTGCTTAACAAATACATATAGGAATAATTCACAAAACCAAACTTGCTAAACGTATATTATTGAAGATAATTTGGATGATATAAATAGAAAAAGTCTAGACATAAAATTATTTTGTGGGAGAATATTTGAGGCAGTATTTTCATTTTATTAAAGAAAAATACATATAAAAATATCTTCTACTGAATTAATTTCTCAATGATAATCGTTAAAATATTATTCATTATGAATTTATATAACTTTTTTTGATATCTCAAAATAATAGCGTATTAAAGTCTTTCTATTTTCCCTATTATGAAAGAGGGGAATAATAAATTCTAAGCTTCCCCTCTAAATAAAACTTACTTAATAAGCACCAGTCTTTTGTAAAACAACTCGTACAGTTTGTAATAAAATTTTCATATCGAGAAGGATAGACCAGTCTTCGATATAGCTGATATCTAATTTAACCGCATCCTCGAATTTTTCGATATCCGAACGACCTGAAACTTGCCATAAACCTGTAATACCGGGTAAAACTTCTTGTCTAATAAAGTGAGGTGTTTGAAATTTTTCAACATCTCTTACAGGAAGAGGACGAGGTCCAACTAAACTCATATCACCTAACAGGACGTTAAATAATTGTGGTAATTCATCCAAACTATAAAGACGTAAAAACTTACCAATCTTTGTGATACGAGGGTCGTCTTTCATTTTGAAAAGAACACCATCTTTAATCTCGTTTTTCGCTTCTAAATTAGCTTGCAATTTTTCCGCATTTGTTACCATGGTACGGAATTTCCAAATCTTAAATTTTTTACAATGTAAACCAATTCGCTCTTGTCTAAAAAATATTGGACCGGGAGAATCAAGTTTAATTAGTAAAGCGATTAATAGATACAGAGGTGAAAACAGGATTAATAAAATAATCGAACAGCAAAGGTCAAAACACCGCTTAATCCAAAAGTCGCTACCAGCAATAATTGGTGCTGGAATTGTCAAACAAGGAACTTTACCAATTGACCAAAGTGTAGATTTAGGGTGATAGATATAACTACTTGTGGGGAGTATGCGTAAAGTTATACCAGCAGTCTGAAAATGCCAACAAATATACAGACGATTTTTTATTGCATTCCAAGAGACAAAAGCCTCAACTACACCTTGTTTTTTCATAAATTCAAAGGTTGTTTGTCGCTTTTCTCTGTCTAGACTTGTTGAATCAGCAATACCTTCAAGGTTGTAACAATTTTCTTTCTTAATAAACCTAATATAATCATCTCTATCTTGGGAATCGGTAATTACAAAAATCGGATAGCGAATTGCTCCTTTTTTACGCAATAGTTTTGTTGATAAGTCAAAAATAAAGCGTCCGGTGCAGGTAAAAGTTATCGACAATAACCAGAATATTAAAAAGCTTGAGCGTGAAACATAACCATCTGGTTCATACAGAAAAGCAATTAATAATAGAGCAATTTCCGAGAGAGTAACAGCTTTGATTAGAGCAGTATAATTCCGACGAAAGATACCCGGTGAATACAAACCCTTGGTGGCAATCATACCAATTCCAACTATAAGAATTAGCAAAATAAATGAAGGCTTTTTTGTCCAAGGTGATTCTAAAAAAGTACCGAAATTAATTGCTAGAGTCCATGCTAAGCTCAAAGCAACAATATCTAAAGAAGCAAGGGTTACTACTCTGAGGAACCTAATAGCAATCCCTTTCCTTAAATTGGTTCCTTTGGCTGACCTTAAGTCAGGTTGAAAATTTACTACTGGTAGAGAACGATAAGCCATAATTAGTATTACACCTGTATAAACACCATTGGTGCTTGTTGTTAGAAGTTGCTGCTGCTGGGGGAATATTTAATCAAGATCATTAACTTCAAACAAGACTTGCTAATTTTTTGACAAATACCAAAGAACTGCTTTATGAATATTAATATTTATTTAATATTTCATAAATAACCTTATTTTATCAATATTTGTCAATTTTTTATTTTGTTTCGATTACAAAAAAGAAAATTATAAATTTAATAGCTCTTACACTAAATTGAGACAGAATAGTCAAGTTAACTTGAGAGATATGCGATTCTTCTTAATATATTGATGATGGTTTGCTATTCTTTTTGAAACGTTTTGCAAAGCGTTCTTTAATAAGACGATAAAAAAATAGCGGATTACCAACAACATAACGTTGCCATAATCTTTTTGGTTCGGTAAACATTCTGGATAGCCATTCAAGTCCACGGTTAGTCATCCAGCGAGGACCCCGATATACTGCACCTGTGTAAAAGTCTAAACAAGCTCCCAAGGGTAGAAAAACTTTTGCATTAATGCTATCAAAATTATCAATAATCCAACGTTCTTGTAATGGCATTCCGAAGCCAACATATAGTACGTCGGGTTGAAATTGATTAATTTCATCTACAACATACTCGTTTTCGATACCAGATTTATGAAAGTAACCGTGATGTCCTTTCACTTTTAAATTTGGCGCAATCAGCTTCAATTTTGCAATAGCTTTATCTACAACACCGGGCTTTCCTGCTAGCAAATACAGCGAAACATTATTCTGCTCGCAAGAAATAGCCAAATTTTCAATATAGTCTGGACAGGTCATACGATGTTCTGATTTTACACCGCAGCCACACATTTTTGCGCCCATTAATACGCCAAATCCATCGCAAAATACTAAATCTGACCTATTAATAAAATCCTTATACCAAGGCATTTCACAAGCAAAATTCATTGCTCGGACGTTAACATTTCCTACTACTGTTTTTTTGTTAATGGCTGCCGATTTAACAATAAAATTAATTAATTCTTGAACTCGAACTTTGTGAAATTTAGTTCCAAGTAATTCTATTTCGTCAAACTGGTGGGTGTAGATGTTATTTGTAGTCATTATTTTAATCAAAAATTATCGTGATTTTGGTTTATTTACTGTTTTTTAGAATTATTTACCGTAATAGATTCCTCTCCCGTTGGTACCAACAAAAACTAAGCCAAATTCTGTAGAACTCGCTTCCATCACGTTGGGGTCATTACCAATAGGTCTATTTTTATTGCCTATTCTTCGCCAGGTTTTACCATTATTTAAAGAGCGAAATATTCCTTTACCAAGGTTACGGACTTCTCCGTACAAATAAAGCGCGTTACCTTGATTTCCAATTTTGGGCTTGCCTAATGCAATCAAATATGCTTTATCTACTCCCGCAATTTGAGTAAAGTTTTCCCCTCTATCGGTTGAATGGTAGAGTCCTTGATTATCGAGACTCAGCCATAATTCACCTTTAACACCTGATACAGTCTTCAAAGAGAAAAAATCCGCATGGGGTAAAGACTCAGAAACAACCTTAAAAGATTTACCTCCGTTGCTGCTGCGATAAACTTTGCCATCGGCATAATAATAAAAAGAATCACCATCAACCTTGTCAGCAACTAAAGGTTGCGTCCAATTCCAATTACCCTCGTGACCGTCAGGTAAACCAGAAACCGGAATCCATGAAGCACCACCATCCATTGTCCTTACGGGTTGAGTACCGCTGAGGGTAACAACGAATAAGTTCGGATTAGTCGCAGACATAGCGACTCGCGTTCCTAGCTGATTCCGGGGAAAATTAGCAAACTTCTGCCAACTTTTTCCACCATCGCTAGAAGTTGCTCCACTATAAGTATTGTTATGACGACTTCCCCCAACCCTTACCATTCTCAAAGGGCTTTTTTGACTGTAATCAATGCTATAAGTGTCTTGAAAATCATGAGGTTTACTGCTCAACATTTTCGACGGATAAGCATTTAGACCTCTGTCATGGTAGAATCCCTCGACATCTGCCAAACCGCTGATTAATGCTCCCGAAGGAGTTGAAACTAAGGTAAAAGTGACAACCTCTTCATGTCCCTGTTGGAAATTCGTCCACACAACCGGATTGCGATTAACATTGTCAGTTCTCCATATCCCATACCAGTCTGTCAACCAAACTCGATTTAGGTTCCACGGGTCAAATTCGATACTTGCCACCGAAGGCTTTGACTTCATATATTCAGACCACCAAGAAATAGTATTATTAGCTTGGCGTTTCTGCTGATTCCATTTGCTTCCACCATCAAAGGAGTGGAAAATTTCTGTAGATGCATCGCTGTAAGTAGCAACCATGATATCGTCCCTATTTCTGGGGTTAACACCAATAGCGTTAAATGCTATTCGATTTTTAGCGGGTGTGATATCTTTCCAATTACCTTTAACATATTTACTGACACCCTTGGTATGAGTTACATACAAGTTATCCTCTTTCCCCATCACGAGACGGTTGACCTCGGTGGGAGATTTAGGAATTAGTTTCCAAGTTTTACCGGTATCGATGGATTTATAGACTCCACTTTTATAAGCGACAGCATAAAGAGTATTCTTTTCGCGTCTATCAAAAGTAATAGCGTTAATACCAATATCATCATTAAGTATGGGAAATGATTTGACTTTGCTCCAATTCTTCCCAGCATCTTCAGACTTCCATAATCCATCCTGACGAGAGCCAAAAAATAGATTTTGAGAATTGAAAGGATTAACCGCTAATCTTTCACCAGTCCATCTTTGCGGTTCATTACCACCCATTTTTAAGTCTAAGCTTAGTTTAGTCCAAGTTTTCCCCCTATCAAGAGATTTGAGAATAGTTCCTTTATGCTGCCACCATTGGGCCGTATATTTGCCTACTGCAACGTATACAATATTTGGGTCTTTTGGGTCAAGCGCTAAAGATTCTCCTCCGTAATAATTGCTATCAGCTAAAGAGAGTTGTTCGTTCAAAGGTATCCAGCTTGAGCTATCGGGATTCCAACGATAGAAACCTCCAATATCGGTTTTTATGTAAACTAGATTACGTTTTTTTGGATGAAGGTAGACACCAGTTACATAACCTCCACCACCTATAGCTACATTTGCATTACCCAAAGCAGGGTACTGTCGATAGCGAGTTTTTGCTAGCGTGATTTGTTGGGATATATTCCGAACCGTTTGATTGGGGCTAAAGGAAAATTGAACAAAAAACGTAGCTATAAGAGCAATAAATGCAATACCGAATATTCGACCCTGACGACTACTTAGTAAGTTGATAAAACGCATTGTTTTAGTCAATAGTGAAATATCTTCTTATGAGTGCCTTTATGTTTATGATGCTTCTCTTAGTCTGTCTTTATTAATACTTTTTTGCTGTAGTTTACCAATTATCTTCAAAGCTAGAGATTTAACTCGATTGTATAGAGGTTTGGGAACCACACAAAGTAAAATTGCAGCAGCAATAGTTTCAAAGGTTCTTTGAAAATCTTCTATGATAATGCGCCAATAATTCATTATTGAACCATACATTAATCTTAAAGCAACACCGCCTTTATTTATAGTAATAGCCCTTCTTGCTACATATCTAAAATGATAAGCTCTTGCAGGTTTTACCCAACGTTGCATTTGTTCTGGAGCATAGAAAGCAGTTTTTTTAAATAAATCCTCTCTCGTATCTAACATGACTTTGAGGTTAGTAGATAAACCTTGAGAATGGACTCGATAAAGAGTTAATGGTTGAGCAAGTCCTGCAAATTTCCAATTAGTTGTAATTGCGATTCTCACCCAGCATTCAATATCTTCAGATAGCTTAAATGTATCGTCAAAATAATAATCTTCTACATAGCCATAAAGATTATCCTGAAATCTGATATCGTCAAATACAGCTTTTTTAAAAACAGCAGCAGAGCCATTTCCAATGGGACTGCGACAAAGAATATCGAGAGGAGTAATATCGTTAAGTTTGGTAATTTGATAGATACCTAAAGGCTTATCATTTTCATCAATAAAAGCAGAACGACTAAAGCTAACCCCCAATTCTGGGTTGCTTTCTAAATGAGCTATATGTTTTTCTAACTTCTCCGGTAACCAAATATCATCAGCATCCATAAATGCTAAATACTCACCACTAGCATGACGAATACCCGTATTTCTCGAACCAGCTAAACCCCGATTTCTTTGATGAACAATCTTAATTCTGGGGTCTGTGAATTTCTCACAGACTTTGACGCTATTATCGGGAGATTCATCATCAACAATAATCACTTCTATATTTTTATATGTTTGATTTAGAATCGATTTAAGAGTTCTTTCAATATATTTTTCCGCATTGTATAGGGGAATAATTACAGATGCTTTTTTGTTAATTGATAGCTGATTCATAATTAATTGGTAGATGTAACTGCACAAAAAAAACTGGTAGCAATGCAAATACTAACAGAATTTGGTTCGGGTAAAAATTTGAGAATAAGTTTGTACTTTTGAGGCTAATATTTTCTTTTGAAAAGAAAATTAAACATTGCGAAGAAAGTTAATTAAAGCGTTACAGATTGTTTATTCTCTACAGTGATTTAATGATACCGCATCACCGAGCTAACAGAGTGCGAAATTATAACTTTTAACTGCTAACTCCTAACCGAACTAGCTTGTAACCTAGGGTCAGCAACATTACGAACTTTGATAGCTCTACTCAAAATGTTAGAAGCAATTTTTGGAGAGATAATTCGTAATATACAAACCTTAATTAATAAAAGTTGAGCTTCCTTAGTTAGCAATATTTTCGGGGAAAAACGGATTGCTTTCCATAACTTTTGACCAGCTTCTTTAACTACTTTGACATCATTTGCTCTACTTAAGCAAAGTCTGGTCATAAACAAGTAGATATAAGCAAAACCCTGTTTTTTTAAATATTGTAGCTGTGGTGGTGCTGATGCAAAGGCTTTTTCCAACACCAGGGTTTGATATTTTTCCATGACATCGAGCTTACTTGACATGGCCCCAGAAGATAATCGATAGATTATTTGAGGTTTGGGAACAACTACAAAATCCCATTGTGGTGCTAATCGCATCCAATAGTCCCAATCTTCACATGATTTCAAACTTTCATCAAAGTAACCGACCGATTCAATTGCTTCTCGACTGATAAGAACATTTGACCCACTTCCGATAAAGTTACCAACTAATAAGTTGGAATACACATTACCTTGAAAACTTTCAGATATACCCGGATGAAATGAACTTCCATCATTACCCATACAAATAGTCCAACTATAAGCAACTCCTGCTTGGGGATTTTTTTGTAATGCTTGTAATTGCAGTTCTAATTTATCTGGTGTCCATAAATCGTCAGCATCTATGAAAGATATAAATTGTCCGGTAGCACGAACTATACCGCGATTGCGAGCTGCTGGTAAACCTCCATTTGGATAAGAATAAACTTTTAATCTTGCATCGTTCACAGTTGATAATAGTCTCAATGTTTTATCAGTAGAACCATCGTTGATAACTATTAACTCAAAATCCGAAAAACTTTGCTGCAAGACAGAATATATTGTCTCTAAAATTGTACTTTGAGAGTTGTAAGCTGGAACAACAACTGAAATTTTAGGCATTATCATTTACCTACTGATAAATTTTTGATTGCATAAGCTATTGGCTTTAACATAGCTGTTACCGATATATAAATCATCTGTGATGAGAACATACAACTCCGGTAGAGATAACAAATAAATTTTACATCACCAATAAATAATGTTAATCATAAATCAAAATTTGAAACAGTAAAATTAACTTTTTATCGTTTTATCATCAGTTATTAGGTATAAAAAAATAGACCAATAAGATTATTTTTTTCATTAATAATTATACAATGTCGTAGGAATAAAAAATTAATTGCGAGTCAATAGTTTATCTTAAAACAAACTACTCACTCGCAATAGATAGACTATGTATTTATACTCATTGAATGAAAATTGAAGCAGCTGCCATTAGCTTTCGTTAAATGCAATTTCATGGTTTGACAGATTCACGTAATTATTCCGCTTAGTCACGCATTGAATAGAAGACATATCTATATTCATATCTTTATTTGTTAATATTCTGCGGTCAAGTTTATCTAAAATTGTACTATCAACATTCATATCAAACTTACGTGCAAAATGAATATTAGCTTGAGTTAAAGATGGAAAATCTTTAACAGTTAGTATACGTGGGTGTCCATGACGACTACCAGAAAAATCTGTATAACGGAAATTACTGTTATGTAAGTTAAATTGTTTGCTATTTACTAATACAGTCTGTATAAAAGACTCTTCTGGAATAAAAGTCTTTCTATAATAATCTAAAACTCGGGGATGTTCCCGAACAAAATTGTGTAAATATGTGACACAGGCTTGAGAAATTGTGGTGAAAAAAGAACCTCCATAGCAAGTAAAATGTTTATCAAACAAATGATAAAAGTTTTTCATTCCCAGAATTAATCCATAGGAATAATCTAATCTAAAAAAAGGCTGGCAGTTATTTACTATATGCTTTATTGGTCTTAGCATATATTTTTGCTGGGGCGATAAATATTCTTTAAAATGCTTGTAACTATATAAATATCTGGTATCTACTACTTTTTTGCTCCAAGGGCTTTGTTTTGAATAAACATCGTAATACTCTACAAAACCATCATATTTTGTACTGTACAATAACTTTTCAATTTTATATAAAGGCTGTGTAGGGTAGTCTTGACCCGTAAGATTGATTAACCAATCAAACTTGATATTTTGATTTAATAGCCAAGCGATTGCATCAAAAAAACCCTGAAGAATGCCAAAGCTTCCCATCATAACTCCATTATTATGAATTACTTTAACATTCTGGAATTTCTTTAATAAGCTGATATTTAAATTACAACTACTAAAATTATGACTGATAATAACAAATGAATTAGCCGTTGTATTTTTAATTAACCTAACAAGTCTGTATATTTGTTCTGGATTCTTATAGGTCTGAATCAAATAGCATACTGTCATATTATTTTACTTTCTCCACGATGCCTCCTGTGATAAATGATACTTTATAGAAAAGTGTGATTTAGTAAACATACATAAAAAAAACATAAAGTTTATCTAATCTTTATAAAAAATGAGAAAATTTACGCAAATTAAGATAGCTGACCAGTTGAGTGCCATAGACAGCTAGTATTGTAACTAAAGTCGTCCCTGGTTCTCTTATTACTATTTGCCAATCCGAGCTTAAGGCTCGATTCAAAAAATCAACACCAACTTTAGGGGAAAGGTTCAACCGGAAAGACCTACGTGCAAGATAGCGTAGGTGGTTACTTCTGGCTCTGAGATAATGTTCCTTGATTAGTTCGGGTGCTACTGCTCTGGCTTTACTAATCAAAGTCTCCCAGCCCTCTTCCATTTTGTAAAGCTGTGAAGAAAGTCCTCCCCGTGTGGTTCGATAACCTAGAAGAACTTGATTCAAACCTTCAATCCTCCAGCGACTACAAGCAACTCGAAACAGAAAATTCATATCTTCTGAATAGCTCATCGAGCAATCAAAACAGCCAGTTTCTGCAAATACTTCTTTGCGTACCACAATATTTGATACCGTCATAGTAGGGTTCTCATACAAAAAATGCTCGGGTTGTAGATTTGTTAAACGTCCTCTGGCTACTTTCCCAGTATGCTTGCCATCAGGGTATAAAAACTCTACTTTTGCATAGCTAATACCTAAGTCGGGATTTTGTTCTAGATGCTCGAAATGTAACTTTAAGTTATCGGGGAACCATTTATCATCTGCGTCTATAAAGGCGATATATTTAGAGTTAGAATGATTGATTCCTTTATTGCGAGTTGCCGATACTCCTTGATTGGATTGAAATAAAACTTTTACTCTGCTATCAAGTTGCTTGTATTTATAAGCGATTACCCCAGTATTATCTGTAGAACCATCGTCAATTATGATGAGTTCAAAATCAGTAAAACTTTGACTTAAGACCGATTCAATTGTTTGAGATAGATATGCAGCAGCATTATAAGCTGGCATTACTACTGTAAATGCAGGATTCATGATTATTAGGCAAATTTATTGGGAAGGAAGATTGAGAGATGGAAGATATAAAGACACGTTAGTATTTTAAGTGAAATTGTAGATAAATGTTTTCAATTAAATTAGGTTCGCCAAAATGAATGTGGTGAAGTAA
>CAKZYM010001170.1 GCA_937884685.1 uncultured Calothrix sp. | reverse complement strand
GGTGTTGATTGTACCGTGATTTTAGTTCGGGGAATGATTGGTTATGAATTATGAGTTAATTGAAAACTGCGACTATTAACCATAAGCACCATTAGGTAAAAATCCTAAAAGCCGCTTCAATCTTTCGTCTGCTCCTTGATAGCAATGGCTGGGCATTTCATAGTTCATAAATGGTGCGTATTTATGTCCAACTAATCTTTTCGCATAGGTAATTTGCGTAATGTAACGGGTACTCAAAGACGAGTTTCTAGAACCTCTATGCCAAACTTGATTGTTAAAACATACTGCACTACCCATCGTTCCTAAACAGCTATGAATTTTATCTTCATAACCAGAAATATCGCCATCGCACAGCTTACCGAATAAATGCGACCCCGGAATCACTTGAGTTGGCCCATTTTCTACAGACAACACATCTGTTAAATAGTAGTTAACTGTAAATGTCAGAACATTTAAACGAATATTAGTAAGAGGTTTTCCATCGAGAGAAAGAACGTGTGGTGTATCATCTTGATGCCATTTATTTTTAGCTAAACCATCGGTTTGAGGAGGAACTGTAAACGAATTATTATGAATAACATGAACGGTGTTAGCGTTGGGAGCTCCATCATCTATTGAGTAACCATTACCATTTGTTTCACCGATTAAATTCTCTGCAAATGTCACAATTGGTTCCATAGCAAATAAGTCCAAATTATTTTTAGAATGCTCAAACATTCTTTTCATCATCATCTTGTTTTTTAAAGGATGATAACTTTCACCTTGAGTTTTTTTAATAGCTGCTTCTAAATCATTTCTTAGAAGCTGACATTGTTCGGGTTTCAAAACATTGGGGATTACTAAAAAACCATTAACATGAAAGAACTCAATCCATTTGTTTAATTCCTCCGCAGATGGTCTTTTTCCAGCTAAATATTTAGACATATTCCTCACCTGATAGATTTTTCACAACTTTTCGCAATTATCCTCCTTATTGAGAAAATTAGAGGCTTTTGCTAAATCATTTTAATCAATTCGATATATCTGTTTTCCTGCAAATACGCTTCCCTAAAGCGCGGAAGCAAATTTAAACAAGGGAATAATTTGTCGGTATCAGTGAATCTAATGCTGAGAAGTATGTAAAATAAATTAGAATAAAGTTACAAAGTGTAAAGAAACATCATATTTTTTCTTGCCTTTTGAAACAATCTGCTTAATTACAGAGTTGAAACTTATATAAAAAGCCCATGCATAATAGATTTTGGCGAAAATTTTTCTCTTTTTTAACGGTATTATTTTTAGTCGGCTCGATTTGGACGACACATTCGAGTCCCGCATATGCTTATGACAATCCAGAATTACTACCCGACGAAGTTACACCAGTAGTAGATTTAGGAAAAACTCTAAATGTAGTTCAAGAAGAAAATTTGGTTGAAGAGCTTAACCAATTTGAAGACGAAACTGGTTGGCAGTTGCGAGTACTCACTCAGTATGACAGAACCCCAGGTAGAGCGGTAATCAAGTTTTGGGGTTTGAACGATAGAAGTATTTTACTCGTTGCGGATTCTCGTGGTGGTAATATTCTTAGTTTCGCGGTTGGAGATGACGTTTATGAATTACTACCCCGAACTTTTTGGATAGAATTACAAACTCGTTTCGGTAACTTATATTATGTACGAGAAAAAGGCGAAGACCAAGCTATTATCGATGCTTTACAAACTGTAGAAGGTTGTTTGCGTCAAGGTGGTTGTAATGTGGTTCCAGGATTACCACGAGAACAGTGGATTTTGACTTTAATCACTTCGGTTATCGGTGGAGTGATTTGTGGTTTTGCTGCTCAACCTAGAGAGGAAGGACAAGTTGTTGCTTGGCAATGGGCTTTGATATTCTCTCCTTTATGGGGAATTTTGTTCCTTGCTTTCGGAATTGGACCGGTTGTAACTCGTACTTCAGATTGGCTTCCTTTGGTACGTAACATTTCGGGTTTCTTAATTGGAGTTTTGGTTGCTTACTTGACTCCGGTTATTAATAAATCGACTCCTTCGGAAACGTAAATTGATTAAGAGTCAGAAGTTAGGAGTTAGGAGTTAGGAGTTAGTTATTAATTCAAACTTTTAACTCTTATTTTTATGAGCTTATTAATAAAATTACTAGTAAATATCTCAAAATTAATATTTGACAGCTTGCGGATGAATATTAATAATTGATAATCTACAGCTTCTGGGTGAAAATTGACAGTTTCAGGTATACAGATAATGGAATGGCATGTAACAGACGCTCAAAATTTAGCAAGTATAGATAGAGAAATTGGTGGTTTTGTAGCTCTCAAACATTCAAATGACGATACCTCTGGTAATGAATATAGCCACTTTTCACCTTCTGAGTACGAAATCGTAAGAAGAGTCATTTACGCTACAGGTGACTTTGAATATCAATCTCTAATAAAATTTTCCGACCGTGCTTTGCAAGCTTCAGCCGCTGCATTAGCATCTCGTAGTACTGTGATTGTGGATGATGCAAAAGTACAGGCTGGTATTGCAGAGGAAGTACAAAGGACTTTTGCAAATCCGGTGTATTGTGCAATTGAAGCTCAAACTCGTCCCCAGAAAGATAAAACTCGTGTTGCTTGGGGAATGGAAACTTTAGCTAAACGTTATCCAGAGGGAATATTTGTAGTTGGTCAAGCAATAACACCTCTAACGACGTTGTTGAATTTAGTTAAAGAGGAAGCAATTAGACCTGTCTTAATAATCGCAACACCGCCAAAGTTTAGCAATATTGATTCAATCAAACAGAGTTTAGAAGAATTTGCTATACCTAACATCACAATTACAAGTCGTAAAGGTGGTGCAACAGTCGCAGCAGCAATTTTAGATGGATTGGTGGATTTAGCTTGGGAGGCTTATGGGTAGGAGGTAGGAGGTAAAAGGTAAGAGGTAAAAGGTAAGGGGTAAGGGGTAAGGGGTAAGAGGTAATGGGTAATTGGGGATGGGTTCATTAAATTTAAAAGGGGATCCGGGGGGGAAGGATGCACCCAATACATTATTTTTTTTATCGTAGACATGGG
>CAKZYM010001169.1 GCA_937884685.1 uncultured Calothrix sp. | reverse complement strand
CAATTTTTACCCATTTAATATCCCGATAACCTCCGCTTAAATTTAAAAGTCATCGCTCCTTTACCTCCAGCTTTTACACCAGCAATTCCTAGTAAGCTAATTTGTCCTTCCCCATTAATTTCTACAGATAACTCCACTTCATCAAGCTGCATTTTGGAATTAACAGTTTCTGCTTCGTCGAGGGTTTCGCTCATGGCTTGCAAAAACTTTCTAATTTCTTCTTTGAGTTTGCTTACCTCAACTTTGCGTTTGGTAATAATAAATTCGTCTTGTCTTTTTTTTACTACTACTTCCTCAGTAGTTTCCGTACCAAGTACTCCTCCTGTATCACCACTACTTCTAGCGCCCTCTTCTGGGGGTGTTTCGCTCTTTATTGATGCTTCTGATATTTCTTCGGAAATAATCCAGATTTTATCCGGTGTTGAAATTTCTGGTGGCATAACATTTGTTACTTATACTACTTTGGCTTTAACTGTTTTTTTAATTGAAGTTTGCAAAAATCCCGCCCTTGTTTCCAACTCTGCTACCCTTTGGGTGAGCCTTATATGCTCAAGTTTGAGCTATTTCAAAAGAGAGGGCGAATCCTGATGAAAATTTGAAGTCTAACTATAAAGCACAATTTGTATTTTAACTTTATCGTTAATATTACTGTGTATCGCTATTATCAAAGTAATAAATAAATTTTTAAATGCGGAAGGATAAACCAACCTATTTGAAAACAATAATAAATCAGAGATTAAAAATTATGACCTTAAAATAGAAGTGGAAAAATGGCTAAAAATTGGGCAATTGTTATTGGCATAAATAACTATGACAACCTGCAACCACTTAAATATGCTCAGCGAGATGCTGAAGAAATGAAAGATTGGTTTGAGCAGTCAGCCAAATTTGACCGGGTGCTTCTTTTCACTGAAGATTCTCCGAACATTCCCACTAATCCACCCATCTCTACAAAGCCCACATACGGTCGCTTGCGGCGATTTTTTCGGGTAAGTTTTGAAGAACCATTGTTGTCAGCAGGAGACAATCTGTGGTTTTTCTTTGCGGGTCATGGTAGACGCTATGCCAACCGAGATTATATCATGCTATCTGACAGCGACCCCGGAGATGTAGAAAACAGTGCTTTATCTGTCAGTTGGATTACGCAAAGATTGCGGCGCTGGGGTGCGGATAACGTAGTAATGTTTTTAGATGCTTGCCGGGATATGGGGGCTAGGGATGGAATTGGTATTGGTACAGAAATACAGCCGGGAGTAATAAAATTCTACGCTTGTAGAACAAATCAACAGTCCTACGAAATTGAGCAATAAAGTAACGGTTCATTTTCTCATACGTTATTAGAAAGTATAAAGATACAGAGAGATGGTAACTGTGCAACGGTAGAGCGGTTGTATCAACGTTTACGCTATAGAGTCAGCGAAATTAACCGTAATTATCAAAAACCTTTGCAATCTCCCTATGCTGTTGTCGAACCCGCTACTAAGTTTCACCTCATCTTATTACCCGATTACGCCACATTAACTGATATTGCTCAATTGAAACTGGATGCTTATCAAGCTGAAGTTACAGGAAATTGGAAATTAGCCAGACAGCTATGGATTCGGGTGAATGTAGCTGCTAGGGGTTCAGATATGCAAGCAATTGAAGCATTTTCCAGAATTACTCAACAATCAAGAAATCCATTACCTGTAGATTCAACTCCTGAAAGCACCACTTCATCAAGAGGAGAAGAGATAACAGCTACTGAAACTCCACCTACCCAAGAAACTAAATTACAGGTTTTTTCATTTGAGGTGGTGAGAGTAAATGCAAGCGGTAAAAAAATTAAGCGAGAGCAAGGTAAAACAGAATATTTTACAGAAGATTTAGGAAATGGTGTCAGCTTGGGAATGGTGTATATTCCTGGCGGTTCTTTTAAAATGGGTACGAAAGATAAAGAAATAGAAAGGCTTGTTGAAAAATTCAATTGGGACGGGTTTAGAAGAGAAAAACCACAGCATCAAGTTACTGTACCTGCTTTTTTTATGGGCAAGTTTGAAGTCACCCAGGAACAGTATCAGCAAGTAATGGGTAACAATCCATCTCACTTCAAGGAAGATAAACGTCCCGTAGAAGAAGTTTCTTGGAATGACGCAGTAGAATTTTGCAAAAAATTGAGTCAAAAGACAGGGCGTACTTATCGTTTACCCAGTGAAGCTGAGTGGGAATATGCTTGTCGTGCTGGTACAACTACACCGTTTTACTTTGGCGAAACCATTACTGGTGAGTTAGCTAATTATCGTGCCAGGGAAATCTACGCTTCGGAACCAAAAGGAGAATACAGGGAACAAACTACCCCAGTAGGACAATTTCCACCCAATGCGTTTGGGCTATACGATATGCACGGGAACGTCTGGGAATGGTGCCAAGATACCTGGCATAATAATTACAATGGTGCGCCCAAAGATGGTAGCGCATCGATTGATAATAATGATAGTTCTCGTCGTGTGCTGCGAGGTGGTTCGTGGCTCACCTATCCTGCTCGTTGCCGTTCTGCTAACCGTAGCAACTTCAACCCTATCTTCGATATCAGCAATATCGGGCTGCGTGTGGTGTGCGTGCTTGCACGGAGTTTGTATCGTCGTCCTTTTTAACCCCTTTTAATTCTATTCCAATAGTAAGCAGCGCCCAAACAATTTTGTAATATATCCCACTTATCGTGAAAGTCATTGCGGCTATAGACTTCTAGGCTACTCCATAATATGCGATCGCAATTCTGAATAAAGGTCAAATTGTGATTCCTGTATCGTTAGATTTAGTTTATAAGGGGTTAAAACAGAAACTAGGGAGTTACAAATAATTCCATAAATTTCTGTGTAAATATAAACTATCCGATGACTAAAATCGATAAAAAATCTTTAAGCGAACAGGATATATGTACTAAATACATTACACCTGCTTTGGAAAAAGCTGGCTGGGATAAAATGACTCAATTCCGCCAAGAGGTGACTTTTACTAAGGGTAAGGTCTTAGTTCGCGGTCGATTGACTGCTAGAGGGGAAAGTAAACGCGCTGATTATATTCTTTACTACAAACCGAATAT
>CAKZYM010001168.1 GCA_937884685.1 uncultured Calothrix sp. | reverse complement strand
CGTGATAATTGGTAACACCTGTCTTTACGGTGCAACTGGTGGAATGCTATTTGCTAAAGGTAAAGCTGGTGAACGTTTTGGGGTGAGAAACTCTAAAGGTACAGCCGTCATTGAAGGAGCGGGAGACCACTGCTGCGAATACATGACCGGTGGTGTAATTGTAGTTTTGGGTCAAGTTGGACGTAATGTTGGTGCTGGAATGACTGGTGGATTGGGGTATTTCCTAGATGAAAAAGGTAATTTCCCCGAATTAGTTAACCGAGAAATCGTTAACTATCAAAAAGTAGTTTCAGAAGCAGGAGAAAAGCAACTCAAAGATTTGATAACTACTCATTTTGAGCGCACCGAATCAGCCAAAGCAAAAATGATTCTGGATAATTGGCAAGAGTTTCTACCTAAATTCTGGCAATTGGTACCACCTTCCGAAGCCGATTCTGCTCAAGCTTATTCTGGAGAAAAGCAGTTAACTAAGGTTTCTTAATTGGGAGTTAGTTGATAGTTGATGGTTGATGGTTGTTAGTTGATAGTTGATAGTTGATAGTTGATAGTTGATAGTTGATAGTTGATAGTTGTTAGTTGATAGTTGATAGTTGATAGTTGACAAAATAAAATTAGTAAGGGTACGGCGAATATTGCCATACCCTTTTATTTATTATTCATGAGAACTGAATTCTATAGAAGTCAATTAATAGAGGAATTATCACCGATTAAATGGATTTTGCTGATTTCGCTGATTTCGTTAATGTTGGTTACTACTAACCACTAACCACTAACAACTAACAACTAACAACTAACAACTAACCACTAACAACTAACAACTAACCAATAACCACTAACCACTAACAACTAACAACTAACAACTAACCACTAACATCTATTTCTTATTTTGTGCTGTTATAGTTTTTTGTTTTTGCTTCTCTTCATATTCCAGCAATTCTGGAATAGTAACGAAACGATAACCTTTATCTCTCAACTTTTTTATCATTGATGGTAAAGCCGCAACGGTGTTTTTCCGGGGACCACCACCATCGTGTAGCAGTACGATTCCACCAGGAGTTGCTTGTCTGACAACTCTTGAAACCAAAGTTGGAGGAGAAGGAAGCGCATAATCAATAGAATCAGCAGACCACATGATTACCGCATAGTCTTTACTTTTAGCATAGTCAGCTAAACCATTATGCAAGATTCCACCTGGGGGACGAAATAAAGTAGTTTTAGTACCCGTAGTTTCATAAATTAAGTCTGCTGTACGGTCTATTTCTAATGCTGCGGCTTGCTTGTTGAAAAAATGGTACCAATGATGCCAAGTATGATTACCGATAGTATGACCTTCAGTTACTATTCGCTTTCCTAAATCGGGATAGCGACTTAGTACGTTTCCAACCACAAAAAACGTTGCCTTGACATTCTTTTTTTTCAATATTTCTAATATCTGAGCAGTGTATCCCGGCCAAGGTCCGTCATCAAAAGTCAAAGCAATTAACTTATCTTTGGGTGTGAGCTTTGCTTCTTTTAATGTTGTTCCACGGAAACTTTTTGGCACTGTGTGGAAGACACCCTTTATTATTGCTTCCTGTTCCCAGGTAGCAAGCATTGCACCTTGAAAATCTTTGATGCTCGACAGCGAGACAGATGTGGCTTTAGTTTTCTCGGTGTTTACCTCCTGTCTACTAGAAGCATTAGAAGCATTCCGGTTGACAGGCAACATAAATCCTAGTGCAAAACTACCACATAGGGCGATAAGGGCTATTAATATTCCTTGAGGTAAAGCTAACGACTTCTTATTTTCCACCACACACGGCTCCTTCACGACCAAACCGCCATTCACGGATATGACGGTATGTTATTACACAATTCCTCTATTTTCTTGTTACTGATTAATAAGGCAGTAATCCTGAGAAATTAAACCAATTGTTAACAGAACTTTGCCTTTAGAAATAAGTTTTGCTAACTCAAGCTTAAATTTAAAACTTGATGAAAGAAAAATTTCTACAGCTATGATAGGCAGATGCACTGTACATCTAGTATCAGTTTTACTTAAAACTCAAGTCCATTTTACCTTCTAAAAAGAATTCGTCCATTAAAAAAAAGGTTAAAATTTTCACCACATCATGCTTACTTTGAAACCAATATTTTACCCAGACACTACATAGGATAATTTGGTTTCGTTTAGCTAGAAGACAAGTTAGACTCTAATCTAGATGGTCGAAAAGCAATTTGTGCTTAACACCCTTATTATTTACATTATTTACAAACATAGTTTTAGATACATGGGTAATACTAAGCTTTGCTTCAAGACAGTTAATTCTTTACTGAAATTGAAAGTTTAAAATTAGTTATTTTATACATCGACATAGCATACAAATAAGTCAAAGTTATAACATAATAATAATGACAAACACTGATATAAATGCAGACAGTAGAAACACTGAAATTATTTATATTCTATAGATTTTGTATTTAGTATCAACTTATTTAAACATTTTATGGCTAGTATTCTTGTAAGGCTAATTACATATAAAATTTTATTTATTAGAAGAATTTGTTCTTTAGCAATAGAAATAGTTGAAACAGGCTTGCTTAAACTAGATTTTAACTATATCTGTATAAGCAATAACCTGTAAGGTAGATGCACATCGAAAAGTATATAACAAAACATTGCTTTTGATAAAAAAACTTAAATTTTTGTTTATAAAATCAGGAAATGTTGACCGGGGAATAGCGAATAGAGCAAAGTTATTTTTAAGCTACCCAATGATTGTGAGCAAATTGTGCGGCTAAACTTGCTAGTAAAACAGCGAAAAACCCTAAAATGGCATATCCCCAGCTACGGTAACGATTAAGGAGTAACCCTAGTGCAAAACTTAAGGAGATAATTCCATAAGCGTATCTCTCTACAGAAGCTGTAAGTCCGGTATTAAATATTAAAGCGTATGAGAAAAAGCCGTAAACAGTGGTCACTAAAGGAATTTTAGCTCGCGACAACCATAATAAACAAAGCCCTCCGTAGATAATCACTATCTTGACTAAAGGGATTTTACCGAATGGATTTCCTTCTGTAGACCATAACGGTTCACCTATACCCAGCCACAATAAAAACCAGAAAAAATAAAATAGACTGCTTAGCTTGATATCAGCCAATCGTTGACGAAAACGAAATAGTAAAAAACCGCTAACAACAATCAGCATAAATAGTAGCGGAGAACCTAGAACGATTTGCATCAACATATTCCACCAACCTTGAGCAGCAAATCCTGTAGAATCTCTCCAACCTTTCTGCACGTGAACAAAGGCTAAAGCATCACCAAATTTAATTAGACAATACAAACTAAAAAGAAAAGCACCAATACCAACAGCGAAACTAGCAAGATAAGCTTTTAAATCCCTACGTTCTTTGAAAGAAGCAAATAAAAAAGCTGGAATCAACATAACTCCAGTAATTCTAGTTGCTGTAGATAAAATTCCCCAAATTGCGGCCCAGACATGTTGTTTTTTATCGAAAGCACGTAAAGCAGCGGTACTAAAGAATAAAAATAATCCTTCAGTATAAATTACTGTTCCATAAAGAGAATAGGGAAACCAAGCTAAAACAGCAGTACTCCAACGAGCAGCATTTTTACCATGACTTTCTTTTACCCAAGAATAAAAGATAATTAAAGCACCTAAAAACGCGGCATTATTTAATAAGGTGGCTGCGATTTCAAAAGGTAAACCGAAGTACATGATTGCACGAGTTAATAAAGGTAAAAGAGGAAAAAAAGCAACAGAATATTGTTGACCATCATTAACAAACTCGTAACCAACAGCTACAATGCGGTGATACCATATGCTATCCCATGCATAGAAAACATCCCATCCAAAAGTAGGAGCTTGAGCATTTTCTGCAATAGGAAGAGTTGGTGCAATTAATAACATCGCAACAACTATCAATATTCGACTCAGCAGCCACATTGTGGTAGCGAAAAATAAACCATTATCTAAAAAATTTTTAGATTGAGCCATTATATTTTGGATTTTGGATTTTGCGGAAAGTTGAGCCATTGCGGTCTTGGGGTCTCCCCAAATGCAGCAAATGGCGTTGGGGTGTCGGTTTCCGTCCCCAAAACGCATCCTCGACGGATTTGAAATAAATATTTATTAGTTTTGATTATTTTAGATTATTATTAGCTCTTTATTGTTAAAATTCTAAACTTTACAACTTTGGAATTTTTGATTTTGATTATTTATTTTAGATTACCTTTGATTTTATTCTCTACTTTCTACTTGCTACTTGCTACTTGCTACTTGCTACTTACTACTTACTACTTACTAATTTTTCTTACTTCTGCCAAACTACTAATATCACACCACAAACAATCAAACTTAAACCAATAAGACGCATCAAAGGAATAGATTCTTTAAAAATAAAATAGCCTAATAATACAGAGAAAACGTAAACTAGAGAAGCCGATGGGCCAGCTACACTCAAATTCACTCTAGTTAGTAAAAGAATATAAACAACAGCACCAACACCATAGCAACCTAAACCTAATATTAATTCCGGAGTTGTAACGATACCCAGAATTTGTTGTAGAGCATTTGTAGCATCAACTCTTCCTAATTTACCCGCTCCAATTTTTAGAAATAATTGGCCAGTTACACTCGCGGAAACAGATAAAAGTAGCAAACAAAATTCTTGCCAAGACATATGGATTTTGGTTTTTAGATTTTGGATTTTGGATTTTAATAAAGGATGCTTTTATTTTGGGTTTCATATTTTAATCAGGGAATAGGGAACAGTTAATATTTTTAGATTATTTATTCCTAACTCTTAATTCCTAACTCTTAACTTTTTCTCTACTTGTAACTCCTCTCATTTCCTTAATGGTATAAATTGGGCGACCTTTAACTTCTTCATAAATACGACCAATATATTCACCTAAAATACCGATACAAAATAACTGTACCGAACCTAAGAAAAAGAGTGCAATTGTAATTAGTGTATAGCCAATTAAAGGAGAAGCAGGGTCAAATAAACGCCAATATAAGACCAACAATATCATTAATAAAGCCGCTGCTGCTGAAAGCATCCCTAAATAGGTAGCCAGTTTTAAAGGAACTCTTGAAAATGAAATAATTCCATTAATTGCTAAAGCCCAAGATTTTGCGAAGGAATACTTAACTTTTCCTGCAAAACGTGGGTCTCGTTCAAATTCTATTGCTGTTTGTTGAAAACCGACCCAAGCACGCAAACCGCGTATATAACGATTACGTTCTGGCATCGCATTTAGAATATCAACAATCTCCCTATCCATCAAACAGAAATCACCAGTATCCGGAGGGATATTAACATCAGCTAAACGTCTTAAAATACGATAAAAAGCATAGGCTGTAAATCTTTTTAAAATACTTTCTTTTTTGCGAGATAGACGTTGCGCGTAAACTACTTGATAGCCTTGTCGCCATTTTTCAATCATTTTTAAAATTAGTTCTGGTGGGTCTTGTAAATCCGCATCCATTACGATTACAGTTTGACCGCGAACATTATTTAAACCAGCAGTTACTGCTATTTGATGACCAAAATTACGAGCTAAACTGATGTAATTAAAGCGATAATCGCGCTCGTAAATTTGCCGGATTAACTTCAAGGAATTATCTCGGCTTCCATCGTCAATAAAAATTAATTCGGCTTCTCCATTTAGCTTTTCAATAACATTTTCTAAACGACGATAAAGTTCGGGAATATTTTCTTCTTCGTTATAAATGGGGATGATTATAGATGCTATTGGTTGAGCCATAATGAGTCAGTTATCAGTTATCAGTTATCAGTGAGCAGTTAATAGCTAGAAATTAAAAAAATATATCTATATTTTTTTCTATTCCCTATTCCCTATTCCCTATTTCCTATTCCCAATTCCCAATTCCCTCTTTTACTTTCTTGCCAATAGCAAAACTGATACACCAAAAGGTAGAGTAAATCTATTGATAAAGTAACTTTCGCTTGCGAATAGCCACTGTAAAATTTTATTCACTGATTTTGATGGCATTCTTAAATCGCTGCTATTTTGATTTTCATATTTATTTTGATTTTGTTTTGGTAATAGCTTTGCTAAACTACGTGCTGTTGCAATTAAAGGAAATAAAAGAGTATTAAAATAACTGCCATAATTTACTTCATAACCAGCTTTTTTTACTACTTGCTTTAATCCTTTTAATCGATAGCGGCGCTTATGATGGTTAATTTCATCGTGTTCGCTCCATAAAAACATATATGCTGGGACTGTTACTAATAAATAACCTCCTGGCTTTAGCTTATAATACAAGGCTTCGAGTGCTGATAAATCATTATCAAGATGTTCTATGACATCCAATATCACAATTAAGTCATAATCTGATTTAAAAGGAATATTATCGGGTAGACTACCTTGTTTTACTTGAGTTACTTGACGTTGGTTGGCAAGTTGACAAGCAATTTCATCTAATTCCATCGCAGAAACTTGACCGTAACGAGATAGAATTTTTAAGTTCCCACCCGTCCCACAACCAGCTTCTAAAATTTGAGCATTTGTTGGTAAATTCAATTTACGAATTACTTGTTGTAATATTCGACGACGTGCTACGAACCACCAGTGTTTATCTTCTACCGATGCATACTGTAAATAAAAATCTTTTTCCATCAGTTATTACA
>CAKZYM010001167.1 GCA_937884685.1 uncultured Calothrix sp. | reverse complement strand
CTCCCTACTTTATACCCACTTGTGTGTACACCGTAGCCTTAATAAGGAGAGGGGATGGGGGTGAGGTAAATCAGCGGTGTATTGCACTCTTCCGGTAAAGCGCTATATATATTTTCAAAGCAATGGTGCGTGACGGTAATATCTAATCTATTTTTTGGGTTTTATAATTAATTGGAACCGCCACGCACCCTACAAATGATTTTTAAAATTAATAATTTCTAACGACTTTCACACACAATATAATTATTTCTTTGTTAATTGATAATTGTTAATTGCTCTTTGTTAATTAATAAATCGCTTTCCGCATCTTTAATTAGTTGATACGGTTCAGATTCTGCGGAAGGAATCATGCTAGTGAGTCCAAAATTAATTTTTAAAAATTCGTTGTGTATATCTAATGATTCTATAGAATTTTGAATTGCTTTGACTACTTCTTTTGCTTCTTCAATTTGAGTATTTGCTAAAATCATAACGAATTGCTCGTCGCTATAACGAGCAATAAAATCGGTGGAGCGTCTTTTGCTTTTTTTCATGGTGTCAGCAATGTGACATAAATATTCATCCTTTCCTTGATAATCTATTTGTAAAAAATCAATTTTGCATAAAATTAATGCAAGAGATAATTGATGTTTTTGCAGTCTTTTCCACTCACGATATAAATACTCATTAAAATAAGAGCGACTGGCTACTTTTGTTAAAGTATCGGTAGAAGCAAGGCTTTGTAATTCTCGATTAGCTGTTTCTAAACTTACTGTTAATCGACATTCGCGTTCGATTTTACGACGGGTTTCTAATATAGCCCAGCGAGATGTCAACAAACGATTAACTCTACGTGCTAATAAATCCCAATCAATGGGTTTAGTAATATAATCGCTGGCTCCTACTTGTAAAGCGCGTTCTACTGATTCTTGGTCATCAAGTACTGTAATCATCAAAATTGGGGGACAATTATCACCCAAAAGTGCTTGCAATTTGCTACAGCAGCTAAACCCATCCATTCCAGGCATTCTAGCATCTAGCAAAATTATGTCCGGTGTGGTTTTCTCACAGATATCTAAACAATGTTGTCCGTTGCAGGCTTCTATTATCTGATACCCCTGTTTCTCCATTGCTTTATGTAACACCAGTCGTAACGTCTTTTGGTCATCGACTACGAGAATTTGAGGTGGATTGTTTTGCAAATCAGAATTAATCATGTTGCTCCCCTAGTAGGATAGTGTTTTTGCAAAGCTGTTTTGACTCTTTGGTACTCTGTATCAAGTGTCCCGAGCAGAGCAGAAGCATTAGACGTTGTTCCAGAACGTCCTATGGTTTCTAATTTGCTGGATACTTGAGCTAGCAGTACAGCACCAATTGTGACGCTCAATGACTTTAATGCATGGGCTGAATTACGAAGCTCTTCAGCATCTTGTTTGTCAATAGCGCGGTATATTTCTTGCAGTTTTGGTGATGCATCTTCAAGATAGCTGTCAATTACTTCTGCTATCATTTCCGAAGCATCATCACCTGCCATGTCTTTTAATTCTTGTAATATCTGAGTATCAATGACTGGAAGTTGATTCATGTCCGATTTTTCTCGATTAAAAACAGCTGTTGAATCGGAGTCTTGGTCTGATGGATGCTGCAAATTTTTATAGTTATGGAAAATTTGGGTTAAAGCTTCAATCCGCACGGGTTTACTAACGTAGTCGTTCATCCCCGCATTCAAGCATTCCTCCCTGTCACCCTGCATCGCATTGGCTGTCATGGCAACTATCCAAGGACGCTTTGGTGGCAGCCATTCTTTGCAGATATGACGAGTTGCCTGAAGTCCGTCCATTTCTGGCATTTGTATATCCATGAACACAAGGTCGTAATCTTGACGACGCAAGCTTTCAAGGGCTTCTAAGCCGTTATTTACGATATCAGCACCATAGCCTAATCTTTGTAGCATGTGTACGGCTACTTTCTGATTTAAAGGCATATCTTCCACTAAAAGAATCCGTAACGGTAATTTTTCACTCAGTTGCGAGTCAATTTTGGAGGTTGGGGGTGTTGAAGGTAAAACACAAATTTGCTGTTCGCATAAAATACGAACGCAGGTATTGTATAGTTGAGATTGTTTGATTGGTTTATTTAGTAGAGCAGTAAATTCCGATTTGGCTGCGAGTTGCTGTTGGGTAAATCTATCAACTGAACTTAATATTACTATTGGTAACTGTTCGTAACCGGATAGGGAATGAATCTTTGAAGACAAGCTTAAACCATCAATTTGTGGCATTCGCATGTCTATAATTGCCATATCAAATTTTTCTGCTAAGCTAATTAATTCTAAAGCCTTTAGACCTGATTCAGCAGTCAGAACATTAATTCCCCATTTCTGCATTTGTAGAGTCAAAATTCTGCGATTTGTAGCATTATCGTCTACTACCAAAATTCTTTTTCCAACCATATTTGGCTGAATATTATCAAGATTAGTTACGGTCGAACTTGATACCGATTCGGCTTGAATAGTGAAATAAAATGTAGAACCTTCACCAACGGTACTTTCTACCCACATGTTACCATCCATGATTTCGCTCAATCGTTTACTGATGGCTAAACCCAGACCGGTACCACCGTATTGACGAGTCATTGAAGCATCAATCTGAGTAAATGGGTTAAATAATTTTTCTATTTTTTTCTGGGGGATACCAATTCCCGTATCTCTAACAGCAAATTGAATCTGATAGTTATTTTGAGAATTACTACTTGAATTATTACTAGTTGAAAAATTAGTTAGCTGTTTTGCAGTTACAGAAATAACTACTTCTCCTGCTTCGGTAAATTTCACCGCGTTACTAAGTAAATTAACTAAAATCTGTCTTACCCGCGTTACATCTCCAACAATTGAAGTCGGGGTTTGAGAATCAATTATATATGCTAAATTCAAGTGTTTTGCAGCAGCTTGAGAAGTTAATAAATCTAAGGATTCTTCAATGCAATTACGCAAATTAAACGGAATTTTTTCTAAATCTAATTTACCCGATTCAATCTTAGAAAAATCTAAAATATCGTTAATAATAGCTAACAATGTATCGCTACTGCTGCGGATAGTTTCTACAAAATCTAACTGTCGGTGAGTTATATCCATTTCTAGCTTCAGTCCGCTCATCCCAATTAGAGCATTCATGGGAGTTCGGATTTCATGACTCATCATCGCTAAAAACTCGCTCTTAGCACGGTTCGCTGCTTCAGCATCAAGTTTTGCTTGTTCCAACTGACTATTCTTGATGGTAAGTTCTTGTTTTTGCTGAGTCTCCTGTTGCAAAAGATGAGCTTGAGCTAGAGCAATTCCCACCTGTGCTGCTACAGATTCTAATAGCTCAATTTCATCTCTCGTCCACTGACGATAATAATTACACTGATGCAAACCAATAGTACCGTTCGGCTCACCTTGATAGGAAGTACGAATTGCTAATATTGACTTAATTTGCATTTTTCGACAAATATCTAGCTCGGACTCCAATAGCTTTTCAGTAAACACATTCGGAGTTGCGATCGCACTATCCTGAGATAACATTTTCTCAGCGTGAAGATTACCTTCGATTGGTACTTGATGATATCGCATTGACGGGTAACCTGGTTCTAAATATTCCACCACAGTAGGAATTTGTTTAACAGAACCCGGTATATACTTATGAATTAAACAGCGATTAACCTTGAAAGCATTAGCAATTTGAATTGCAGTAGTTTCAAAAATTTGCTTTGTATCCAAACTCCGACGAACTTCATTGGTAATTTGCTTGAGTAACAAAGCACGATTGTATTGCTGTTTAAGAGCTTGTTCTGCTTGTTCTCGCTCAATTTGACTACCCACCCATTGAGCCATTAATTTTAACAACTCTCGATATGTATTTTGAAACCGCTGCTGTCGTGGTTTCCGACTGGAAAACGAAAGAGTACTATGAACCTTACCTGCAACTAATACTCGTGCCCCCATGTAAGATTCCATACCAAACTTCAAATAGCCGGGATGGTTGCACCAAGGAGAATTTTGACTATGTGCAATTACCAAAGGTTCATCATTATCCAACACTTCACAGGATAAAGTTTGCTCCATCTCTATGCTGTACCCGGCATGGAGTGAATTGTCTGGAGCCTGTGCTACAGTTACCTGGTAGCGATTGTCTTTAACTCTTGCCAAAATGCCAAACTCTACACTAAATGTTTGACATCCCATTGCTAATAAATATTGAATTCGTTGCTCAAAATCAAAATTACGAGCTACAGCTACCTCATAAAGCGTTCGTAAAAATGCTTCACTTTCCCTAAGTTCTACTTGAATTCGTTTATTCTCTTCTTGGCTTTGAATATCTCGAATTGCAACAA
Organism: uncultured Calothrix sp.; assembly: GCA_937884685.1. Lineage (GTDB taxonomy): Bacteria > Cyanobacteriota > Cyanobacteriia > Cyanobacteriales > Nostocaceae > Rivularia. Next base: position 2,311 of record CAKZYM010001167.1, on the reverse strand, counting down.
TTAGATAGTTCGCAACTTCAGTAATCGTATTAATTTCATACTCGCTCCAGTTTCGCGGATGTGAATCATAAAAGCCAAGCACACCTATTAAGCTACTAGAATCTCGCAGCGGTATTTCTAAAATAGCTTGATTCCCAACTTTTAAAATATCGGATACTAAAGACACTAAACATTGATTTTTAGCAACATCTTCAACAATAAATTTTTGACCGTTAGCTAAAGTAAAAAAATAATCGGGAGCAGCAGTCAAATCAGCAACAAATCCTTTTAAACTTGGCGCATTTTCTATTTCTACTGAGTGAATAACGGTTAAAATACCATTGTTATCTATATCAGAAAAACCAACTTTTAAATCTGGAAAATGCCTGTTAAGCTCTTTGATAGTATTCTTAATTATCTGTTCTACGGACATTCCTAAAGGAACACCAGTTAAAATAGTATTAAGTAATTTTAAACGTTTTTGACTTAAAAGCAGCACTTCTTCAGCTTGCTTGCGACCAACTATTTCCCTATCTAATTCCTGCTTTGCTGATAATAATTTTTTTCTAAAAAATAAAAATGTAGTAATTATGGTTGTGGTAGCTAATAGCCAAGTAGCGAGAAATCCAGAACCAAAATACTCTCCAACCTCTGAAGTCTTGAAAAACATCTGTAGTATCAGCCAGCAGTTTTTTATTAAGCAGAAATCAAGATAATGCAGGAATAGGTACACCGTTACGTAGTAGATGCGATATAACATACTACATATAGCCTATACTGTCACTAAATGAGTTCAGAGTTTATACTGACAAGTAACCTTAGTTCATGATTCTCATTTTTAGTCTACGTTGAGATACTTAACAAAACTAAATAATCATGTAAGACTTATGACTTCAGTTAAATGCAGTAATTTACACTTCATTCATAAATTACTGTTTCTGACTACAAAGCTATTTCGTTGTAATTAAAAGCATTATCCCAGACATAATCTATAACTTTTTTACTGTCATTTAAAGAAAGAACGCTGCAAAATCCTTGTTTGTCATACCTTAATAAAGGAATTTCTGGAACATCTTCCTCAGACAAACCATTTGTAATTACTTTACCGAAAATATTCGCTAAATTATCTAAAGGACCGTGAATATCAAAATTAATTGTAATACCTAACTTTTTCTGCATCCAAGCTTCAATACGAGCGTCTAATTCATCAGGTGTCAGTTTATTTTTGCTAGTAAGTAAATGGTAATATACAAGAATAATTTCTTTACATTCTTCCTCTTCTGCTAAATCAATAAACGTTTGAAAAACACTGTCATTATTTCCTAAATTTTTAAAGAAAAGAGTTTCTGTAATATCTTTCTGAAACTTGATTCGCTTACTTTTATAATTACTGTATTGCTTAAAAGCAAATCCACCTAAAGCCATTCCTAAAGATAAAGTAGCCACTAAAACTGGCATTATATTTCTAGCTTGATATTGTTCAACCTCCAATTCTTCTATCAAAGGTTCTGCATTTAATGCTAGCAAAATTGCTGCAATCAATAAAAATAAATTTGGCAGCGCTCTTAATATCAAAGGAATTGCAGCACCAATAGCAGGAACTCCGAATAATAGTCTATCTTTCCAAGTCATGCTAGTAGTAACATTAGGAAACAGTAAATCAATATCTAATTTCGGAATATTCTTATAAAAATAGACATACATTTTACCGGGAGTAAATTTAAGGTCTTTTGTTTTATCCTTATTAGCACCAAAATAATCTGCTTCCTTAAATTTAATCAGTAAAACAATTCGTTCGTAAATATCAATTATCTTTTCCTGCTTCCAAAAAAAGAACTTTTTCTGAGTAACAGTTTTATAAGAATCTCCGCGATAATAACAGATAAATCTATCAAAATCATCAAAATCAACTTCAGTTTTTAAGTCAATTAAAGATGTTTGACCCAATGCTTGTTTAACAGCATATTCAGGTAATTTTTTATAATTTGCTCTTTCTAAAATATGCTCGAATCCATCGATTACCTGGGATTCCATTTCATCATATTGTTCAAAGCTAGGTGGATTTAGAGCTTCAACATCCGCATTCGGATTGAAAGGTACGTAATTATCTTTGATTGCTTCGAGAGTCTTATGAAAGCGAAAATGATAATATGACGATAAAATTTCGCAGAAATCTTTGAACTGTTGAGATTCAGCAGTATTCAACTGTCCATCTTCCAAGCAAAGCTTAATAATATCGCTGCGACGGTAGGGAATAAATGCTTCTGAATTACCGTTAACTGTCATAAATTGAAGTGAGATTGATTTAAACAGAAAAATTAATTGATAGATA
>CAKZYM010001166.1 GCA_937884685.1 uncultured Calothrix sp. | reverse complement strand
GTAACGAGTTTTAACCTCACCCCGTCCTAACGGACACCCCTCTCCTTGTTAAGGCTACTGCTGGTCATTCAGGGGTGATACCCCTGAATGACGAAAAAATAAGGGTTTGAGGAGTGCGATCGCACTCCTGTTGATAACTCAAAATCCCTATCAATTCGTTGGGGTGAGGGGTCTGACCTACTATTCGCCAGCAGTATCCTTGTTAAGGAGAGGGGAAGTAAGTGAGGTTTACCTAAACTGTCCTAACCGCTTTCACCCCAGCCATATCCAATATCGGTACAATCAAATCTTCACGTTTCACCGCCATCATATGCACTCCCTGACACAATTCTTGGGCAATTTGTACCTGTTCGGCGGCGATTTTCATTCCTTCTTCTAAAGGATTTTTTGCTTTTTCTAATCTATCGATAATATGCTCCGGAATTGTTACCCCAGGAACGCATTTATTAATAAACCGAGCATTTTTTGCTGACTTTAAAAGAAATATTCCCGCTAAAATTGGTTTGTTACAACCTGCGGCTATTTGTGTCATGAATTTCTCGTAAAGTTCAAAGTCTGAGCCCATTTGACTTTGGAAAAATTCGGCTCCTGCTGCTAATTTCTTCTCAAATCTCTTCTGTAAACCGCTCCAACTCCTACACTGGGGGTCTACAGCAGCTCCAACAAATAAATCAGTAGCTCCGTCGGGTAACGCTTTATCGTTGGAATCAAAACCGTTATTGAGTTTATTAATCAATTGCAGTAAACGTATTGATTCTAAATCAAATACGCTTTTAGCCTCGGGATGGTCTCCTGCTTTTACAGGGTCTCCGGTCAAAGCTAGTATATTACTTATGCCTAAAGCATGAGCGCCCATCAAGTCACTTTGTAAACCAATTCGGTTTCTGTCTCGACAAGCCATTTGACATATCGGTTCTATCCCTTCGCGCTGTAAAATTATAGACGCTGCAAAGGAAGACATCCGTAAAACTGCGCGGCTACCATCGGTAATATTGACGGCATGAACTCTCCCCTTAAGAGTCGCCGCCATTTCTACCATGTGTTGTGGATTACCGCCTTTCGGTGGTGCAACTTCAGCAGTAATTAGGAATTCCCCCGCTTGTGCTGATGCACGAAATGTTGTTAATTGAGTCGGATTTAGCGTACCAAGCATAATATTGTAATATTTCGATACTTGGTACAGCTCTATCACATATAAACCGTAGAAGAAAGCTTACAAAGGCATAGAGAACCCTAATGCTGATTTTACTTTGGTTAAAGTTTCGTTGGCTACGGCTTCGGCTTTTTCTTTTCCGTCGCGTAAAACCTGCTCTAGATAAGCTTTATCGTCCATTACGGCTTGATATTTCTCTTGAATTGGTTGCAGAGCATTAACAGCTGTTTCTGCTAATAAGGGTTTAAATTGACCCCAGCCCATATCTTGGCATTCCGTTGCTACTTCTTGTTTGGTTTTTCCCGAAAGCAGCATATACAGAGTTAATAAGTTATTGCATTCGGGACGCTCGGGATTATCAAATTCTAAACCGCGAACTGGGTCGGTTTTGCAGCGTTTGATTTTTTTGGTGATTTCTGCGGGGGTATCTGTCAAATTTATTCTACTTAATTCCGAGGGGTCGGACTTAGACATTTTACTGGTACCGTCGGTTAAACTCATTACCCTCGCACCGTCTTTACGAATTATCGGTTCTGGTAACTTTAATACAGGTTTATCTGGTTTACCGAATTGATGGTTAAATCTATTGACAATATCTCTTGTTAATTCCAAGTGTTGTTTTTGGTCTTCACCGACTGGAACTTTGTCAGCTTGATACAGCAAAATGTCCGCAGCCATCAGTACGGGATAATCCAGCAAACCGACATTAACGTTTTCACCTTGCTTGATTGCTTTTTCTTTATACTGAATCATATCTTCCAACCAGTTGAGGGGAGTGATACAGTTGAACAACCAGGTTAATTCGCTATGAGCGGGAACATGGGACTGGACAAAGATAGTAGAATAATTTAAATCCAAGCCGCACGCTAGATAAATTGCAGCTAAATGATAAGTATTTTTAGCCAGAGCTTTAGGGTCTTGCGGTACGGTAATCGCGTGTAAATCTACGATACAAAAATAATTCTCATATTCGTCTTTATACTGATTCTGAATTTCTATCCAGTTGCGAATTGCTCCTAAATAGTTACCTAAATGTAAGTTACCAGTTGGTTGTACTCCAGAAAAAACTCGTTGTTTAGCCATATTGAATCAGTGAACAGTTAGCAGTGAGCAGTGAGCAGTGAACAGTTAACAGTGAATAGTAGTTAACACTTATCAATTAAAAATCAACAGTTTAGAAACTTATTCAAGGTTTTGATTGCCTATTGGATTTAGGTTTACACTGCCACTGTTAAAGTATTATTGCAGAACACCATAAACTAATGACTGACAGCGCTCATCTTCCAAATAAAATATACCTTAATTATTATTCACTGCTCACTCCTCACTGTTCACTGTTAAACTGTTCACTGCTCACTGATAACTGTTCACTGTTTTATGCGCGAATTATATCCACCAAGGGAAGCTTATTTAGAAGGTAAATTAAAGGTTTCGGATTTACATACGATTCATTTTGAAGAGTCAGGTAATCCCCAGGCTAAACCTATTGTAGTATTGCATGGCGGGCCTGGTGGTGGATGTCCTAGTTATTATCGCCAATATTTTAATCCGGAAAAATGGCGTGTAATAATGTTTGACCAGAGGGGTTGTGGAAAAAGTACTCCTCATGCTGAATTACGAGAAAATACAACTTGGGATTTGGTCGGTGATATTGAAAAGTTACGAGAACATTTAGGAATAGATAATTGGGTTGTGTTTGGTGGAAGTTGGGGAAGTACGCTTTCTTTAGCTTACAGTCAAACTCATCCGGAGCGCTGCACGGGTTTGATTTTACGCGGTATTTTTATGCTGCGTCAAAAGGAATTACATTGGTTTTATCAGGAAGGTGCAAGTAATATTTTTCCGGATGCTTGGGAGGAATATTTAAAGCCAATTCCACCGGAAGAAAGAGGTGATTTATAAAATGCTTATTATCAAAGGTTAACTAGTGAAGATAAAAAAGTCAGATTAGAAGCTGCAAAATCTTGGTCAATTTGGGAAGCGAGTACAAGTAAATTATTTTTAGATAAATCTCTGATGAATAGCTTTGGTGAAAGTGCTTTTGCTGATGCTTTTGCAAGAATTGAATGCCATTATTTTGTAAATAAGGGATTTTTTGAAACAGAAGACCAGTTACTTGCAAATGTTGATAAAATTCGTCATATTCCAACTGTGATTGTGCAAGGAAGATACGATGTTGTTTGTCCGATGGTTTCGGCTTGGGAATTACATAAAGAATGGAAGGAAGCTGAATTTATTGTAGTTCCAGATGCAGGACATTCTATGACGGAACCTGGTATTCAAACTGCTTTGCTTGATGCTACGGATAAATTAGGTAATGGGTAATTGGTAATTGGGTAAAAAATATTTGTAGGGTGCTGTGACGGTTACAAACAATTGATTCTATAACGAAATAATTTGGAATTACCGTCACGCACCAATCATAAATTAGAGTCGTAATTAATATAGTGTTGCGTTAGACTGAATTCATAACGGACTCTACAAAGTAAATTCTATATTTTATTGAATAGAATTAATGGAATTAATATATGACAATGAACTGGATTCCTGGAAAAGCAAGCTAGAAATTCATAATAATCATTACATAAATATCACTCTGGAAACTGAATATAAACAAGCTATCCAGATTTATAAATTAAAGAATCAAATACTTTCCAAAATCAGAGAAACTATAAAACAAGAAATAAATATTCAATTTTACACTGCTAATAAACTTCTTGATTTGTACAATAACAGCTGGAATCAAAACGAAAAAATTGATTATGAAACTTTTATACAGCAAATGAAATTGGAAGAAGTCATTTTCAATCTTGATGAAAATAGCCTCCAATTTTGGTATAACGATGGAGATTTATTTTTAGGACATGCCATTGTTGTAGATATCAATGCTGATGGTTTATTCCAAGATGTACAAATAGTTGGTTAATAGTTTAAATTTACAATTGTTCCAATCTATCAAATTAACTAAAATCCTAACGCTCCAAAGCTTCTCTATCCCATTTCCCAAGTACAGCAGCAGCTTCATAAGTACTCTGCAAAAATGATAATAATGTCTCGTCGGGGGAATCTGATAATCTCAATGTTTCTAAGGGTAGAACAAATTCGTGGATATCTTTGTGAAAATAAGCTCCTTCTGGCTGGATTTTATAATCTTTGAATCCTTCTGGTTCGGGATAAGCATAAGAATAGAAAAATGGCTCTACTCCACCTCCCCCCGGCCAAAATCCACAACTGCTAACTTCGTGAGAATATGCTTCATGGGTGATAAAATCAGGCATTCCGCTCACACCAGGATGCTTGGGTGCTATTCGTCCGGAAAAGCGAGTTAATGCTAGGTCGAAGCTTCCCCAGAAGAAGTGGGTGGGACTAACTTTACCGATGAAACGGGAACGAAATTGTGTAAACACGCGGTTGCTTTGTACTAATACTTGCCAAAATCTATGGGTGTATTCGGGGTCGTAAGATGCATGTTTGGTATCTTCCTCGAAGCGGATGGGATTGGATACTTCTTGCGGCATTGTCCATATTTTTACTTTAATATCTAGGGATGCCAAAGCGTCGATTGTTTTTTGGTAAAATTCGGCTACAGAATATGCTTTTAATGCAAATGCTCTACGCTGTCCGTCGGATGTGGAAATACAAAGTTCGTGAGCGATGAAATCAAAGTCTATTTGAAAGTAGCGGGTTTCGTAGGGTATGGAAGAAGTCGTTAATCCTCTTGATGTAACGTAGAGGGTTACATTCCACCAATGGTTGATGAGTGGAGTTAATTCCATGCGGATTTTACCGATTACTTGCGTCCATAGCTGTAGGGTGGAGGATGTATCTTGCCACGATTTTGACGGTAATGAGGGGATAGCTTCGCTATAATTTGCCATTGTTAACTCCGATTTGTAGGGTTTAATAACAATAATATTCTAAGAAGCAGGGTTAGCACTTTGAATAACTATTTAATTATCATTTGTAGTTGATAAGAAAACAAAAAATCCCCGTTAATAAATTAAGGGGATTTAGATTTATTGATGTTGTTGAAAAATATTTCAGATGTTTTTTATGAAAGCAGCATTATTTGTTATTAATCAGTTAATTGGTGCGTGACGGTAATATCAATTTTATTGCTTAGCTTTGAAAAGATATCGCAACCGTCACAGACCCTAAATACATTAAAGTAATCCAGTTACAACTGTGTTGAATTTTTCGTAGGGTACTATTCCTACAATTGTTTCTATAAGGTTTCCATCTTTGTAAATCATTACGGTAGGAATGCTCTTTATATTTAACCTTTTAGCTAAATTAGAACTTTCTCCAAGGTCTACTTTCGCGACTTTAATTTTACCTTCATGTTCTTGAGCTAATTGTTCCATCATCGGAGCAATCATTTTACAAGGACCGCACCAAGTTGCGGTAAAGTCACATACAAATACACCATTGCTAGTCGAAAGTGTATCAAATTCCTTTTCTTGAATATATTCAACTGTTATTGTTTCTGGCATGGTATTTTTATCTATCAGATTTTTAATGAGTATTGACGCGAATTAATTTACTCGTTAGTAAAAATTATCAAAAAACTTGCTATGTAGGGATAATATTATTTTTCCCTAATCCCTAATCCCTAATCCCTAACTCCTATTCCCTACTCCCTCTTATACAACTATTTAATGTTGTATAACAGGTAAGAAAAAGGCATTAATACAAAGCATCTTCTTGATGAGTTTGAATCTTACAATCTGATGTAGGAATAGCAACGCAAGTTAGTACAAATCCCGCAGTCATTTGGTCGTCATCAAGGAATGCTTGGTCTGATTGGTCTACTTCTCCAGAGACTATTTTCCCAGCACAACTAGAGCAGGAACCCGCACGACAAGAGACTGGAAGGTCAATATATTGCTCTTCAGCAGCATCAAAAATGTATTGGTCGTCTTCAACTTCGATGGTTTTATTAAGTCCTTCGTCGTTGACTAATGTTACTTGATATGTTCCCATTTTTCTCTCTTTAAAAAACTTGAAATTTGTGTTCTTGGAGGTTGATTTTGAATTTTTATACTTAATGTACTATCTTTTCATAGGTCAGTACGCAAGTAAAAAATTTCTTTCTTAGACTACTAATTGACTTAACGAGCATATTGGTAAATTATCTCGGTGAATAACGTATTAGATAGACTTGATGTTGAAAAACTAAGAATCTTCTGTATGGAAAATTATAGTTAATTACTTAGTCCAACTAAAAACCGAGATTTAAAAAGCTTTCTTTTTTACCAAAAGAACCCGATAATATTTAATAGGCTTTCAATGCGGTAAAGATAATTTCCATTCTTCTGGTTGCAACAACCTTTGGAATGGTAATTTCTTTGTCATGCAAGCGTTAGGGCTTCATAACCGTTACATCTGTCTTATCGTACAAAAGTTTGTATACAGAATGTGTGATTACTTAAGAAAACTTCATAAAAAATCATAAACGTAAATCCCACCCATACAAGAGTAAAAATTGCAAGCTATACAGGTTGATAGTAAGAAGCGTTGTAATTAGCTTAAATTAAGGATAGTTTGATTTTTTATATTTAACAGGTGGGATTATTCGTTTTTGAGTGATTAAGAAATGTAAAATATTTGGGTGCAGTTAGGTGTAAATAGATGAAATTCCTCGGTATTGATTTGGGTTGGCAATCTCAACCAAGCGGTTTGTGTTATCTAGAATTAATTGATGGAAAGCTACGATTACAGGACTTAGATAGAAAAGATGAGATTGCAGATATCCTGGTTTGGGTTGATAATTGTGTAGAAACAGGTGAAAGCGCGATTATTGCTGTTGATGCTCCGACTCTGATTCCTAATGCTACCGGAAGTCGCTTACCAGATAAGCTTACTCATAAACATTTTGGTAAATATCACGCTGGATGTTACCCTGCTAATCTTGGTTTAGCTTTTGCTCAACGGACAGTAAATTTTGGTTTAGAATTGGAATCTCGCGGTTATGTTCATGCTCCAACTATTGAAGCGCAAAAACCTGGTAGATATCAAATTGAAGTGTTTCCACACCCTGCTATAGTTCAGCTTTTCGGATTACAAAAAATCCTTAAATATAAAAAAGGAAAAATCGGCGATCGCCATCTTGAATTGACCAAGCTTTATAACTACATCGTCGAGGTTTTACCGACTATTGAGCCAAATTTGAAATTAGATACAAATTCTGATTTATTAAATTTTCAATTTTTAAATTCAACCTGCACGGGTAAAGTTCTCAAAGCAGCAGAAGATAAACTCGATAGTATTATTTGTGCTTATGTGGGAGCTTATTGGTGGTATTGGGGAGAGCAGCAGAATTTAGTCTTGGGAGATGCGAGTACTGGTTATATTGTAATCCCCAATAGAATTGAAGAGAAAGAAAAAGGCTAGAAAAATTAGTAAAAGAAGCACCCGGAATAAAAATCAAAGATACCCGTTTATTTCTCTTGTATTAGAATCAGATTTGCTAAATATTGTTCGGATTTACCTTCAAAGGGCTTAATACTCATCATTCCTTGCCAATAAATATTGTCTTTATCTTTCAAAGACCACATACTAAAAGCAGCTTGATTATTTTGTGTATCAGCCATTTTTGTCCAACCAGCTTGCTGCATCTGACTTGTGTAATGTTGATGTAATTGTTGGATATTTAGCTGAGATTCTAAACTTGCCATAGAATTAGACATTTCAGAACTGAAACCTCCAATTTGTTTGGGAATTACTTTCGTATTTGCTGGTGGTCTTAATGTAGGAGTTTTGACAAAGCTAAAAGGTAAACCTCCAATTAAATATCGACAAGAAGAATTTGATTCATCAGTATTTAAAGAGACACCAACTTCTGTAAGATTATTTTCTGACTGATTAATATTTAATTGTAATAAAGGACCTTTTTCTGATTTACAAAAGCTCAAATTTTCCTCAAACTGAGTTGCTGATGTTGCGAAAGCTCTTTTTGGAGAAATATCTTCTTGTTGTTTCCATTCTTTCTCTATTAATTGATTTTCATAGAAAGATTTTACTTGTGCGGCCGCTACTGGTATATCTAAGGCTATATCATAAATATTTTCACCCCTTTGAATACTACCTATAACTTTAGTATCACCAGGTTGAGGGATTTCTACTGGTAAATTATCTGGTAATTTTCCGACTATGATATTGCTTTTGATTCCTCGATAAAAGTCAACTCTATTTAGTCTTAGTAATCTTTCTGCAATCTTTGTCGGTATCATCTCGTCATCATTATTATTCGCAGTTTCTGCAACTGCTACCCGAGTTGGAATTACAATTGCTAATAATATAATCAATGGAAACACAAATAATATCAGTAAGTTTAATTTATTCATGATTTAGGATGTTAATAGTGGTCAAATTAGAGACTCGAAACTGCAATGGTTCTGAAATAATCAAAATTTTAAAACTAATCAATTAAACCTACTTCTCTAGCTCGATTCAAAGTCACAATTCTAATATTTTTACCCTGACGTTTTAATTTTCCGCTATCAATACCGAGAACTTCTTGTACACCATTCCAATAATTACGTACCATACGTTCCGAGACACGAATATTCTGCGCTATTACTTTATCTTGTAAGCCTTCTCTGAAAGCTAAATTGAGCATTCTTTGCCATTCTGGTTTTAGCTGGGACTGAAACTTATTTTTATGAATCTTTTTGTGAATTTCTTTGAGATGAGTTAATCCCTGTAATGACCAATTAATTCGCTGTATCATCTCTATATCTGAAAGACCTTTGCGAGCAACAATAAATCCTTTTTGATAAACTTCTATTTTGGAATTAATTCGTTGCAAAGTTTCAATATATTCGCTACAAACGAAAATATTAGTTTCTGGATGATTATTCATTATATAAATCAGAAACTGTATCCCCGTGCTTATCTTTGCTCTGAAACCCGGTTTTTTAGACATCATTAAATCTATTATGACTAAATCCGGCTTAAACACTTCAATTTGATGAATAGCTATATCTGCTGTTTGTGCTATCAAAACTTGTACATCGGAATATTGAGAGTTTAACATTTCAATCGTTTCACTCAAAAATATATCGTTAGCTTCGTCAACTAACAAAATTTTCAAAGGTTCTTTAAGAGATGAATTATTGGCATCTTTTAAATTTATAGTTATCATAGATATCAAACATGGATAGATGTTAACTATTAGTACATTAGCCAATCAAACTATAGAAAGTACATGTACAAAGTCATTTCAAAATATTACTAAAGTCATGTAGTTTTTCGTACCGTATGTCATAGTATATTTCATGATGGAATAGCCTTAGTTATAGATAGAATCATGAATGAACGGGTATTTTCTCTACCTAAAGTATTACGTTATCTAGAATGGACGATTTTAATTGTAATTCTCTTAGTTGCGCTACTGATGTCCGTACTAGTAAATTACTTTAATTTTCCAGAATACCCCGATTCCTTGCTGCCATTTTTTATGGTTTTTGTTTCTTTAGCTGGCTGTGGAATATTAAGTTTTGTATTTCCTTTAAACCGTCCTTTATGGCAAATAAGGCTTTATATATTTTTGGAAATGCTGTTAATTATTCCCACTACAATGATGGGCGTACAGATTGAGATTATATTATATTTTTATATCGGCAAAAGCTGCTTTTTATTAAGTAGAAAAGATGTATTGTTTACGGCTATTTCTAGCTGTATTATTTGGAATACTTTATCTATTATTGACTTCATTTATAGGTTTGACGAAGTCAAAAAATATTTAATAGCTCATCTTAATGATGTGTATGTCCTTGAGTATATGATTCCACACAATTTAATAATTGGTGTTTCTGGTTACTCCTTAGCATCTATTTTTGTCATCATGTTTTGCTATTTAGCACTAGCTGAACAAAAAAGCCGTAAAAAAGCGGAGAAATTAGCCAAGGAAGTAGAAGCTTTAGCATCTAAATTAGAAAGACATCGGATAGCTCGCGATATCCACGATTCTTTGGGACATTCTCTAACTACTCTTGACGTACAGTTAGAATTAGCTAACAAATTAGCTCTAAGCAAACCAGAAAATGCTTTAAAAACCGTCCATATTTGCAAGCAACTCTCTTCTCAATGTCTTGTGGAGGTAAGACGAGCAGTCAGGACAATGCGTGATTCCACTTTTAATTTACATGAGGCTTTACAAACTTTAGTTGAGCAAGTGCAACAAAATCAAAATTTAGATATTCATTTGGAGATAAAATTACCAAATTTACCTTTACAAACTGCCCATCAACTATACTGTATTGCCAAAGAGGGATTAACTAATATTCAAAAACATGCGGATGCTAATAGGGTTACTTTGCGCGGAGAGACAAAGTCTAATAATATAGTATTGCAAATTATTGATAACGGCAAAGGTTTCAATTCCGATACTCCTCATTCTGGCTTTGGTTTAAAGGGAATGCAAGAGCGGGTAGATATTTTGGCAGGGGAGATGATAATTGATAGTCGGAAAATGAAAGGTACCTGCATTAATATTTTGATTCCATTTTAATCTGTGTAAATAAAAAAACTATTGCGATTTCAATTTTCTTGGATAATAATTTTTGTAAATACATTGAACCTTTTTATCTTGTTTGAATTTACTTTGGCTTGGAACCAAATTCTTAGATAATATATATAAAAACTTATAATGAATAATGTCTTTAGCATCCATAATGTATTCAGATTACCCTTCTGCAAGGTGACTTAACAGCTAAACTCTCTGTGAGAGCTTATTATTTGTAGATTAACTAATAACTATTAGAAAATCATATGAAAAAAGTCATGTTAACCCATTACTAAAGTCATGTAATTTATCAACAGCTGATACCTTAATATACTTTATGAGTAGATGGGCAAAATTTAATTGCACCTAAAAATATGAATAATCGCGCAATTTCTATACCAAAGGTAATAAGATATGTCGAGTGGATAATTTTAGCTGTAATATTTTTTATTGTATTATTTATCATCTCACTTCCAATTGATGCTCCTAAAGAGTTACCACAATCATTAATTCATCATAATTTTGTATTTGTTTCTTTATTCATCTGTGTATTATTAAGTTTTATCTTTCCCATAAATCGTCCTTTGTGGCAAAGAAAACTCTATATATTTATCGAAATAATATTGATTCTTCCATGTCATTTAATGGGATGGGAATTGAATCTATTATTATTTTTATATATTGCAAAAAGTTGCTTTTTATTAAATCGTTGGCTAGATGTGATAATTACAGCTATAGTTACTTCTTTTGCAGCTGTATTTCTAAGCACATTGAATTTTATTTATCGATTTGAAGAGATGAGAAATTACTGGATTTCCCATGCTGATAAATTTTTAACTCTAGAGCGGATGGTTCCAGCTAATGTAGTTCCTAGTTTGGGTCTTTACTTGATTTCCTGCGTATTTGTAATTATGTTTTGCTACCTTGCGATAGCAGAACAGAAAAGTCGTAAAAAAGCAGAGAAATTAGCCCAGGAAGTGGAAGCTTTAGCATCTAAATTAGAAAGACACCGTATAGCTCGCGATATTCATGATTCTTTAGGACATACTCTCACTACTCTGGACGTACAGTTGGAATTAGCGAATACATTAGCAAAACGTCAACCGGAAAACGCTTTACAAGCTCTCGATACTTGCAAGCAATTATCTTCTCAATGTCTAGTAGAAGTAAGACGAGCAGTAAAAACAATGCGTTCTACAACTTTTGATTTAAACGAAGCTTTACAAACATTAGTTGAACAAGTACGACAAAATCGCAGCTTGAACGTTTCTATGGAAATGAAATTACCAAATTTACCTTTACAAACTGCCCATCAACTATACTGTATTGCTAAAGAAGGATTAACTAATATTCAAAAACATGCTGATGCTTCTAAAGTTACTTTGAAGGGAGAAACAAATTTTAATAATATAGTTCTAGAAATTATTGATAATGGTAAAGGATTTAATCCCGATGCTCCTCACGCTGGTTTTGGTTTAAAAGGAATGCAGGAGCGTGTAGATGTTTTGGCTGGAGAAATAATAATCAATAGTCAAAAAACTAAGGGAACTTATATTCAGGTCTTTATTCCTTTTTAGAATATATATATTAGAAAACATACAAAACTATGTAGCCCTACCTAATAACAATTATAATTAGGAAATTAATAAAAATCTAACCTTTAATATCAAGTCCGGTTAATTACTTAAAGATGGCAGTTATTACCAACACTTGTTGTTTTAATTATTAATTATTAATTCTTATACCAATTCTGTATGAGGCTGCGCTAAATGGCCTAAATCGCTCTTACTCTGGAAGAGTAGGGCTACTCAAACAAAGCCCACCTGTGTGGGCTAAATTCGGCGTATCTTTATAAATAAATGGTATTACTTATTACTTATTACTTATTCCTTATTACTTATTACTCATTACTTATTCCTTATTACTTATTACTCATTACTTATTACTTATTAATCATTACTTATTACTTATTACTTATTACTTATTACTTATTACTTATTACTTATTACTTATT
>CAKZYM010001165.1 GCA_937884685.1 uncultured Calothrix sp. | reverse complement strand
TCTTCTTCCCAAACTGCATAGCTCCTGCGAGATTTTCCACCTTTTTTACGCTCCACTCCTAAACTCAGAAATCCATCCGGGACTACAGGTACTCTCGGGTTAGCACCTGTAGTATGGTAAATTGCCATATCTACGCCGAAAAACCAATCAGTACGGCTTGCCCAAATTGAGTTAAGTAAGAATAGTAGGATATTGGGCAGAAAATTCTGGTCTTCGTTATCCACGGGAATATCATCCGAGCAAGCTAATTCGTCAGTACTTGGTAGCTCTATGAGTTTAAGGTTGTCTGAAAGCATGGCATTACCCATGTATAGTACACATCCGGGTATTATGCATTAATTATAAGCAATTGATTAAGAATAGATTTTATTTTTTAGGCAAATTTTGCAATTTAAAGATTAAATGATTTTTATTTAGAAAAACTTAACCAATTAAATACATCTTCAACCGTAAGTTGCCAATCTTGTAAAACATCTAACATGGGTAAAATATCTTGTTTTTCTTTTACTTCTGGTAATTGATTGGGTTGAAAAACTGTAATTGATTTATCATCAGCATCAATAAAATAACCCAACTTTGTACCATTTTTGATGCAAAATGTAATTTTACGAATTACCTTACTTGCAGATTGTTCTGGTGAAAGAATTTCAATTATCCAATCGGGGGGAATTTCAAATTTATTCGCAATCTGACCGTTCTCATCTAAAGGAATATTTTCCCATTCAAACACTGCAATATCTGGAACTATAGATTTACCTGAGAATGTACAGCGTAATTCTGTTAGCGCTAGTGCTAACTTTTTAGGCTCTCCCGCTTGGTTAATGGCAGTAGATAGACAAGTTTGTAATCGGCTGTGTTTTCCTTGTGGCATTGATTTTTGGTAGATTTTCCCATCAATATATTCACTTGCGGGTTTTGTTTCTGGTAATTGTAAAAATTCTTCTAAGGTGGGTACTGAAGTTGACCCGATAGTTAATGTCATCAGCTATAGCTCCTTAACCAATTGTACTTTTATTTTACATTTTCGTTCATTTTACAATGAAGCTTTTCGGTCTTATTTTCCGGAGGGATTATTATTAATTAGCCCTCCGGATAATTTTGAGTTAAGGAACAGGTGGTCTACCTATCTTGTTAACTAATGTTTCATACACTTTTAGATAGGTTGCTTCATCAATCCAAGCTCGATATGTCTTGCAATGGGTTGTAACTGAATGTCCCATTAACTTTGCTCCGAAATCAGGAGTAAACCCAAACTCGAAACATCTACGTGCATAACAATGACGTAAATTATATGGAGGAAATGGGATTTTAAAATCGTAGAAAAAGCCGGATACCTTAGTTCCAAGTTTGGCATTGGAAGAATCTTCAATTGATTTCAAATTCGGTAAGACAATTTCTTTAAGATTCCAATTTTCTGCCCATTCCGGATAAAGCGGATAAATAAATCGCTCTCCCGTTTTGGTTTCATCACTAACTCGTGCAGTGGGAAAATCTAGCATATCAACATGAAATGCTTCGTGGGGACGCAAACCATATGCAGCACAAATCCCATATATCCACTGCCAACCGGGGCTAGAAATTCTCTCTCGCCATTGAGCTATCTGCTTATCAGTAGGTAGACTTCTTGGCGATACTGTTCCAGGAGAATAATTTCCAGTTAATTCTTTTATTGCTTCTAAATTCCCGAGTTTAGCGAATTTAGCAAGTCTACCCAACATATCACATACTCTTTTACGACTGCGCGTATCGGGTTCGCTAAGGCTAGCGAATTCAATCATCAAGTCAATAGATAATTCTCTATCGTCGGCGAATTGTGCGAACTTTGGAAAAACAACTTGATAATCTTTCTTCCAGGTTGTTTCAGTTTGCTGGTTACGCTTTCTTCTTCTCCAATATTCAGCTTCAAACTTTTCTACCCAATCCGATACCGTTTCAGGTTTTGGTGCTTGACTTACATCCCACTGCATCCAATCAAACTCACCGCTATCAAGCTGTAAGCTAATAGCACGAGCTTGTCTTTCAGCGTACTGTAATCCAGCTATTGTTGCTTTAACCCCTTGAGGATGCTGTTGTGTTCTTAAAGATATTCTTTGCTGATGGGGCTTAGTTTTACCGGAGTTAGGTTTTGGCGGAAACGTCCCCCTCAACCATAAAACATTTCCACGTTGCTCAATAGTTATACCAATATTGGAATTTCGCAGCCTACCATTAGCTTGTGCGAGGCGAGCGCTAATATCCATGATAATTTACCCCAATTTTACCCCAATTGCCAAAAATGAATTCTTCAGGAAAATCCCTTGTGATTCCCCAAAAGGTCGCAAAAACTTGGACTAAATTTGGACTAAAATTGTGGGTTGATTCTACCGGATTTGAACTAAAATGGAACAAACGAAGAATCCGCTCCTCGAAGCTAGAAGGCGCTTGAGAAGCGGGAAACAACGGAATATTAACAAAGGCGACAGCCGGATTTGAACCGGCGTATGGAGGTTTAGCAGACCTCTGCCTAACCACTTGGCTATGTCGCCGTATTTGCATTTCTTATAATATCAAAATTTTATATAAAAATCTACCCCTCAGTAAATTATTCGATTAAATACCTTCACTAATAGGCACGGAGATAGGGAAGAAAGCAGTATCGGATGATAAATCGCTCCGTAGACAGTTTTAAAAACTTCACCCCACGACTATGTTCTCCTATAACAGTCTAAAAAAGAGTATAACTTTACAATTGCCATTCTAAATTACAGTTTGTCCGTGAGGTTAACTGGGAGTGTGTATAAAATCTAATATTCTGTTTTTTTGGCATTAGCCTACCCATTACATTACTCCATATCTGTGCTAGGATTTTCGGTTACGTATAATACAAATTTTTCTCTATAAAAGCAGTATTTATACTTCTTAAAATTGTAAGCATAATAAAATAGAAAAGACGCAATTTTTATGCCTTAAGATAGATGAAAAACAAAAAATATCTTCTTTTAGGTATAAGATATTAAAGGATAATTTCGGTTTTTACTTAAAAAGTGGAGAAACTAATAAATATACATAACAAGCAAAAATATCGAATAATCAACAGTATGAATATGCGACTAAGGAAATATTAACTACCATCATATCTCTTAAGTTATGGATACAGAGGAGAATTGGATATTAAGACTTGTATTAGATTGGTACCACCAAAGATGAAAGAAGTTTATCCGATAACTATTGCCCAGGTAACGGATATGCATCTATTTGCCTCGGAGCATCAGCAGCTGTTGGGAATGCCTACTACAGAGTCTTTTAATGCGGTCATCGAGCGTTTAAAAAAGATGCGAGACGAACTTGATTTGCTTTTGTTGACGGGAGACCTGTCGGGTGATGGTACATCCCAATCTTATGGTAATTTACAAAGTTTGCTGAGTCCGTTGTTTCTTCCTAGTTATTGGCTTCCGGGAAATCATGATGATTCCATTGTAATGAATGAAGTTTTGAATTCAGGGCTGGTTTCTCGTCGTAAATGTTTTGAGCGGGGGGGATGGAATTTTATTTTATTAGATTCTTCGATTGCTGCTAAGGTACACGGTTATCTGCGTGACGAAACTCTAAATTGGTTAGATTCACAGTTAGGTATGACAGGTGACAAACCAACGGTGATAGCGCTTCATCATCCTCCCTTCAAGATAAATTCTCATTGGTTGGATAACAGCAGCTTGCAAAACTCGGAAGATTTTTTTGAGGTTTTAGATAAGTATCCGCAGGTTAAATTGGTGCTGTGTGGTCACATACATCAAGAATTTTGTACGCAACGGAATGGTGTTGATTATTTAGGAACTCCTTCAACCTGCGTTCAATTTCAACCAAAAAGTAAAAAATTTGCTCTTGAGCAAAAGTCACCAGGATTTCGCTTGATGAAGCTTTACCCTAATGGAACCTGGGAGAGTTGGGTTGAACGAGTTCCTTATTTTCACGCTGTAGAGTTAGCTGCAAATGGGTATTAACACTTATAAATTATCGATGTTCTACACCCGACCGGTGAAAATTCTTAAATTTTTACTTCTTCAGCAAAACTGTGCCAGCGGACAAAATGAAATGGACCTGCGACTGAACCCCAAATTTGCTCGTCGGTTTCCGGGTCTCTTCCTTTATCCCTGGTAATAAATTTTTCTCCATCAATTTCAAAATCGCTGTCAAGATAAGTATTTTGACCTTTACGAAATACCATGCAGCTTTTACCAGCTTGTATTATCCCTTTGAAACTATGACCAGTCCACTCTACAATCATGTTGCAGCCGGGTAGTTTTTCTAAACTTGAAGGTTTTAATGCTTTAAGACGTTCTAAGTTGCGAGATGCACCGTAAAATTTTTCTGCATCTTTAACTCTATAGTTTTCAATTTCTATATGGTCTCCTGCGTCAACTAATTTATTCACTGCAACCCGATAGGGGTCGTCAAGCATGTAATCGTAAGCTTGCTCTACATAAAAGCTTACTCCCGATAATAATTCTAGGGGTAAGGGTCGAATACATACGCGAATATGAGCGAAAAAAGGCGGATTTTCAAAAGCTTGTTCTTGATTGCTGAAGTCAGAAGCCATCCAGCGAGCGAGGGAAGGTATATCTGTAGAATGAGACACTATATATACTTTTAGATGTAAGTTTTTTAGATAAAAGTATATTACCAACTCAAGTCGCTACATTAGGAGCTACGCGTAACGAATTTAAATAATTGTTCCTGATTTTTGCTAAGAATATAATTTATTAACGAGTTTTAGGAAATTTTCCCCTAATTGTTTGATGATTTCTTCTAAAATTAGCGCAATTTACAAATCAGGAGGAGCCAGAAGTTAATATGACAACTCTTACCAAAATATTCATGGAGAACTTAGGAGAGAGGATATTCGTCACTAATGTCACGTTAATATTTGATAGTTTTGATAATTTCTAAATGTTATTTCCCATGCTCCATCCAAAGAAAATGATAAATATACAACGCTTGACTATTTTGATTACTACATCAATTACAATTTGTTTGCTTGGGACTTCATTAACTTTAGCCAAAGAAAAAAAACCATTACCACCGAAAAAATTTCCACCTTCTCCTTTAGAAATTACTGTACCCGACCCATTACTACCACAAACTAATAATCAACAACCTTTAAGTCCTCAGCAAAAGCGTTCTTTAGAAGCAGCTTTAGATAAACTTAATCAAGAAGCAGCTGCAAAACTGCAAGCTGGTGATACCGATGGAGCGTTTTCTACTTGGAACCGAGAACTGCGTTTGCGTCGTTACTTAGGTGTATTATCAGAAATTCAAGCATTGCAGCGGGTTGGTGCGGTTGCTTATACTAGAAACAATCGCCTACAAATCAGGTATATTACTCAGCGATTGCAAGAAATTCAAAAACAGGTTCAATCTCAGAATACAGAAGATTTAAAGATATTACAGGCTTTGGGGGAAGCTTACCAAGAAGTACGTTCGCCATCTTTAGCGTTGGAAGCTTACAACCAAGTTTTGATGATTTTCCGGAGAAATTCGGATGTTACAGGTGAGGTAGATACGCTAAAAACTATTGCCAAAGTTCATCTCGATTGGTTTGATTATCCAGCAGCAGCAGCTACATACGAGCAATTAATAAATTTAGTTTCTAATAATAACGACATTGAACAATCTTTAAAAGATTTAGCCTACATTTATGACCGTAGCAAACAGCCCCGAAAAGCAATAGATGCACGTCAAAAGCTATCTTTACTTTACCGCCAAAGAAACGATAATGCGAAGTTATCGGCATTAAAACTATCTATAGGTTCCGATTACGAAACTTTAGCAAAAGAAAATCCTAATTTCATAGACGAAGCTTTTACAAACTATCAAGAAGCTTATACTATGGCTTGGGATATTCAGCAATATGTACGTGCTGCTGAAGCTTTGCAAAAGTTAATTTCATTGTATGTTGCTGAGGGTCAAATGGAAGAAGCTTTACAAACTAGCCAGATTCTATTGCAAGCAGAAGAACGAGCTGCTAATTTTTACGGTATGATGAATGCCTACGAGCAAATGGGTAAAATTCATTTACAGCGTCAAGAAAATCAATCGGCTCTTGCAGCTTTTCAAAAAGGCTTAGAATTAGCGCAGCAGTTGGGTTATGAAACGGATGAATTTACTCAGCAAATTGAAAAAATATCGGGAAGAAGTTGAAATAATTAATCCATAATTTCATTCATTATTTGCTACAGTAGCGTTTTCCAGAAGTCGATTTTCTGAGTTAATGACCAAAATAGTTTTAAATTATATTTGTTGGTAGTTTTTTGAAAATTATAAGTTATGAGGAAACCTTCTTGCTATATGTTCTAAAATTAGCATTGAAATTCTTATTTACCAGTAAACTAATCATCTGCAAGATATTCTTTCACTTCTTCAAGAATAGAATATAATTTTTCATCTTGATTATTAGCTTTTATTTTAGCTAGAAGGAAAGTTCTATCCTTTTTTCCCAAAAGATAAATTAGCAAAATCAAAAAGTATTCCCAATCGAGTTTTCTACGCTGGTAAATTCCATTGAAAAATTCTATTCCGGGCGGATTACGTGCAATATCGAATAAAATATTCAAGGTATGCACAACTTCCTGTTCCTCTACCCAACAGCAAATATATTCCTCTTCTTTTTCAAATTCACATCCTTGTTTTTGCCATTCATATCTATTTCTCTGAAGTTTGCTACCAAAACCTGCAAATACTTCAGGACCTACTGATGTTGATAAATCTGCTATAAATTCCTGAATTTGTTCTCTACTTTGTTTTTTCATTGAATTTTGCTGCTGGATGCTGCATCTAAACTAAGCACGAGGGCTAATAGCTGACAGACTCCAATCTGCCTGCTCATTCACTAAGCCTATATTGAAATGCAACCATTAATTTTTGTAAATACTATTGTTAATAAAAATCTTTATCAATAAACTAAGCATTAAGTCAAAAGAAAAAACGTTGCACTGTTAAGGGGAAGTCCGTTGACAAGCTGCGCCTACACAACTGTAGTGCTTTTAAAGCTATAGTGCGTAGCTATTTCAACTGAAATGGACTTCGGTGGTGATGAAAGATTGGCGGTCTGCAATTCACCTGTTTTAGTTAAAACAAGTTGAGTAGTAAATCCACGTCAAATTATTAAAGAATATTGCGAATAAGGAGAAAGCGTTAAACAATGCAAACTTACGATAATCCTAAAGTCAAATATGATTGGTGGGCTGGTAATGCACGCTTCGCCAAATTATCAGGGTTATTTATTGGGGCTCATGCAGCGCAAGCGGCTCTAATTACTCTGTGGGCTGGTTCATTCACTCTATTTGAACTGTCTCGATATAATCCTGAGATACCAATGGGCGAACAAGGGTTAATTTTATTACCTCATCTAGCGACTTTAGGTATTGGTGTAGGAGATGGTGGGATAGTAACTGATACATACCCTTATTTTGCTATCGGGATGGTACACCTAATTTCGTCTGCTGTCTTAGGTGCGGGTGCTTTGTTCCATACTTTCAAAGGTCCGAGAAGTTTGGAAGATTCGACCGGACAAGCTCGTAGGTTTCATTTTGAATGGGATGATCCCAAGCAACTGGGGATTATTTTAGGACATCACCTACTGTTTTTAGGAGCTGGAGCCTTATTGTTGGCAGCTAAAGCAATGTTCTTTGGTGGACTCTATGATGCTGCATCCGAGACTGTCCGGACTGTGACTAATCCGACTCTCAACCCTCTAGTTATCTATGGCTATCAGTTTCATTTTGCTAGTGTCGATAATCTGGAAGACTTAGTGGGAGGACATATTTATGTCGGTGTAATGTTGATTGGGGGCGGAGTGTGGCATATTATCCAAGAACCATTACCTTGGGCAAAGAAAGCCTTAATCTTCTCTGGTGAAGCAATTTTATCCTACTCTTTAGGGGGAATTGCTCTAGCTGGATTTGTTGCATCTTACTACTGTGCGGTTAATACTTTGGCTTACCCAGTTGAATTCTACGGGCCTGTATTAGAACTCAAATTTGGTATTTGTCCCTATTTTGCAGACAGCATAGATTTACCATACGGCGCTCATACAGCAAGAGCCTGGTTAGCCAATGCTCATTTCTTCCTTGCTTTCTTCTTCTTGCAAGGACATCTATGGCACGCGCTACGAGCTATTGGGGTTGATTTCAAACAGTTTGGTAAAGCAATAGATTCTGTTTCTGTAGGTACTGCTAGTAACGAAACCTAATCAATCAAAAATGGAGACGTTATTTTATAGCTTGCTCTAGTAAAAGAAGTGTATTTATAGGAGAACCAAACAGTTTCCTAACTTTTAAAACTCTTCAGTTGCTATATATAACGTCTCCAAATCAAAATCTTATAAAGGATAAAAATTGTGGCTGTTTCAACCGATAAAACTTTTGCATCAGGTACAGACTCACCTTGGTTAGTTGGTAACGCTCGTTTGACAGATTTGTCGGGACAATTATTAGGTGCCCATATAGCTCACGCAGGTCTGATTATGTTTTGGGCTGGGAGCATTACTATCATTGAAGTATTGCGCTTTGCTCCTGATGTTCCGATGTACGAGCAGGTGATGACATTGTTACCTCACCTGGCAACTTTAGGCTGGGGTATTGGTGAAGCAGGTCAAGTGGTAGATACTTATCCCTATTTTGTGATTGGTATTCTGCATTTAGTTGCTTCAGCAGTTTTAGGAGCGGGTGGACTTTTTCATGTATTTCGCGGCCCGGCTGTTTTGTATAGTCCTGGTGGAACTGTAGCGAAATTTCACTACGAATGGAACGACCCCAAAAAGCTAGGTTTTATTTTGGGTAATCATTTGATTATCCTAGGTTTGGGAGCATTTCTTTTAGTTTTAAAAGCGATGTATTTTGGTGGAATTTATGATGCTAATTTGGGTGAAGTCAGGTTAATTAGTAATCCGACTCTCGACCCAAATATAATATTTGGTTACTTAGTGGGTTTAAAAGACGGTAGTTGGAATCTTTTAGGAATGGCTAGCGTTGACAATTTAGAAGATGTTATCGGCGGTCATATTTGGGTAGGATTAATGTTAATTTTAGGTGGTATTTGGCATATTGTAATACCACCATTTCGCTGGGTAAGGCGAATTTTCCCGATTCAGAATGGCGAGGAAATCCTTTCTTATAGCCTACTTGGTTTAACTTTAATGGCTTTTATTTCTACTCCATTCATAGCCTATAACCAAATAGTTTATCCCGTCGATTTTTACGGCTATGACCGTTTGGGAACAGCAAATGTACAGGTATTCTTAGGAATTATAGCCTTCTGCGGTTATGTGTGGCATTCTTGGCGTTCTCGTCAAATAAACCCTTAATTTTCTATAGTTTTTAATTGTTCTGACTCTGAGAGCCTACTAAATTTAATGTCCGTAGATAAATCACAGCTACGGACATTTTTTTTGGAAAGTCCTATTTGAAGATATATTTTGAAGATAAGCTATGCTACTTACATTTCTTTGTGCTTTTTGTGCCTGGTCAATAGTCATCTTAGCTATTGGTAGTTTTTGCTTGATGCTGAATAAAGGAACGAAGCACCTAAAAAAACTTCATGATGTTCCTTGCTCTGGCTGTGATTTTTTCACCAATGACTATCGTCTCAAATGTACGATTCATCCCTATAAAGCTTGTTCGGAAGAAGCCATCGGATGTATTGATTTTGAGATGAAAACCGTTAATTGTAATTCTTCTCAAAAAAGTCAGCGCAAAAAAAACATTGAGACACCCTCGGAGCCTACGATTCGCTGCAAATGTTCGTCGGAAACAAAGCTTTATAACTACCGCTAAATACAACTAACTCTAAAAATAATCGGCATGTTTACAAAACTTCACCAAATAGTTGCTAATTATTTTTAAATTATTGATATGCTGATAAATAATTATTGAGAGGAATATTCATTAAGCTTGACAGCTTAAGAATTCTCTCTGTCTGCTAAACGGTAGATAAATAAACGAATATTGCACAATTTCGTTTACATGCTGATGGTCTATTGTATCTAAGAAGGATGCATCTAGCAGTAAATAGTTGTAATTATTTGTTTTTCTCAGTTAACTTATTTTCAATCACGCGCAAGTAGTTAAAAAATGTCAAAACAAATTGGTCTTTTCTACGGTACAACAACTGGTAAAACCGAATCTGCTGCGGAAATGATTCGGGATGCTTTGGGTGATAGTGTAACAATGCACGATATTGCAGAAGCAGAAACCGGTGATTTTGATGAGTATGAATGTCTGATTATCGGTTGTCCGACTTGGAATATCGGCGAACTTCAGAGTGATTGGGAAGGCTTGTTTGAAGACCTTGATGAGGTTGATTTTAGTGGTAAAACAGTAGCTTATTTTGGTACTGGAGACCAAGTTGGATATGATGAAAATTTTCAAGATGCGATGGGGATATTAGAGGAGAAGATTTCTGAAAGAGGAGGGAAAACTGTTGGTTATACCACCACGGATGGATATGAATTTAGTGAGTCTAAAGCTTTGAGAGACGGAAAATTTTGCGGACTTGCTCTTGATGATGACAATCAATCTGACTTGAGCGAGGAAAGAATCACGGCTTGGACCGCTCAAATTAAGTCAGCTTTCGGATTATAGATTTACAGAATGTTTTTTCTTTTAAACTAATTTTCAACCGTTAGATTATCTGCGGTAGTAGACAATCCAAAATCTGAAATCTAAAATCCACAACAGAATGACTGTAACTTCTTTCCAAAATCAGACATATAGCTTTACTGATGTTGACTGGTATCGTGGTAATGCTCGTTTGCTCAATTTATCAGGAAAACTACTGGGCGCTCATGTAGCTCATGCAGGTTTGATAGTCTTTTGGGCTGGTGCGATGACATTGTTTGAGCTGTCGCATTTCAATCCAGCTTTGCCAATGTACGAACAAGGTTTAATTTTACTTCCACATTTAACAAGTCTCGGTTTGGGTGTTGGTGCTGGGGGTACAGTAACTGATATTCAGCCTTTTTACATTATTGGAGTAATACATTTAATTTCTTCAGCCGTTTTAGGTGCGGGTGGTATATTCCACTCATTAAAGGGACCGAGCGTATTACGGTCAGATTCCAGCTACATGGGATTTTTTGGCTATGACTGGAAAGATAAAGACAAGATGACCACAATTTTAGGAATCCATTTGATTCTTTTAGGTGTAGGTGCTTGGTTGTTAGTCGCAAAAGCGATGTTGTGTGGTGGAATATATGACCCGAATATAGGAACGGGTGGAGACGTGCGATTAATTAGTAGTCGAACCCTGAATCCATTTAGAATTTTTAGCTACTTATTTCCGGCTCACGGTGCTACAGGTATGGCTGCTGTAGATAACCTCGAAGATGTAATTGGTGGTCATATCTGGGTTGGATTAATGTGCATCGGTGGGGGTATTTGGCACATTAAAAGTAAACCATTTCCTTGGGCTGAGAAAATTTTGGTTTGGTCTGGAGAAGCTTATTTATCTTACAGCTTAGGGGCTATAGCATATATGGGCTTTCTGGCTGCGACTTTTGCTTTTTTCAACGACACCGTTTATCCCGAAGTCTTTTACGGTCCTGCAAAGATGATAGAATCCACACCGGATTTAGTCTCTTCTCGCGGATGGTTGGTAAGCTTTCATATTGTGTTAGCGACTCTATTTCTCTGCGGACATATATGGCACGCTAGCCGCGCTCGCTTAACAGAAGCAGGTTTTGACTTTAAGAATGATGATATAGTCAAAGCTCCGAGAGTTGCTAGTTAGTAAAAATTGGATTGACAGTTATCAATAATCTGTCAATCCATTTTGCAGAAATAAAAACCTGCAAACCCTATATTTCGGTTGCAGGACAGAACTTAGAAGGGAAATTGTTTGGAATCTTATTAATTAAAATTTATAGTGGAAGCATCAAGTTCCTTTTTGTTGAGAGGAAAGATGCTTCCACTATTGAAATTAATTGAAACGATTATGAAAGCGATGTCAAAGATAAATTAAGCAATCGCAAATTACTCAACAGACTTTTTTTGCTTGCGCTTACGTAGGAACATACCACCACTAAAGGCTAACATTCCTAAAGCAATACTTGGTTCCGGTACGCTTGCTTGTGCATATTTTCCTTTTGCGATGCGGAATGTGTGGTTATCAGTCTCAAAACCACCACCCGTCGTTTGAGAAATTACAATCTTATCGAAGTTATCATCCATACCTTCAGAGAAGAACTCGAAGAAACCATTTTTCTGACCACCATGCTGATCTGCTGCCGTAGGAGCCAGACTACTTAATATATTCTCAGTTAAAGTGGTTGTGCTTTTTGCGTTACCCTGCTTATCCATATAATTGAATACTAAAGCCTCATCTCCATTAAAGAATTCAAAAATGTTACCTTTACTCAAAGCTCCCATATTTAAACCGAAGTAATTAAAAGTATCCCCTTCTTCCACAGTTTCAATCACCACACTTTTACCTTTAAATACTTGTAAATATTGGCTTTCATTTGTGAATGCCTTCCCTGTATCAGGGTTGATCACCCCAGTAGGTGCCCATTTCATTTCACCATTTTTCCATTTACCGTTCGCTTTTTTATCATTGTTAACAACTTGAGTTTTTTTGCGAGTATTAGTACCAGAATAGGAATACTTTACTTTATTATTACCCGGTAAATTACCGCCATTATTGAAATCAAAT
>CAKZYM010001164.1 GCA_937884685.1 uncultured Calothrix sp. | reverse complement strand
TCACCCCTTGGACAAATAATGATATACTATGTTAAGTAGATGCACCCTGATGATCCGGAGAGCTACCCAAGTGGCTCTCTTTTTTTTATTATTTTTTTCGCCTCTAGATAATAATACAGAGAACTGAAAGAAATTTCCTTTACCAAAATTTAATCGAAAATTAACTGAGGGGTAACACCCCCTAGGCAAATAATGATATACTATGTTAAGTAGATGCACCCTGATGATCTGGAGAGCAGCCGAATGGCTCTCTCTTTTTTTTTGAGTATTTATACGGAATGGGGAGAGTAAGAGGTAGGAAGTAGGAACTAGGAAGTAGGAAGTAGGAAGTAGGAAGTAGTAAGTAAATTATTCTTTTAACAATTACCAATTACTAGTTCCCAATTCCCAATTCCCAATCCGCATTAATAACTAATAAGTTACCACTAAGGGCGAACTAATAATTGATATAATCCCCTCTGATTGCAGAGAAGCAAATGCGGGGGGAAGGACAATGAGTGAATGGCAGGAAATAAAGGGTGGTGTTACGGCTCCTAGAGGATATAAAGCAGCCGGAATTGCTGCTGGGCTAAAGCCTTCAGGTGCTATGGACTTAGCATTAATTGTTTCAGATGTTGAGGCGATCGCCGCTGGTGTGTTTACAATGTCTCAGGTAACAGCGGCTTGTGTTGATTATTGTCGTCAGCGGTTATTATCCTCTACCAGCGCTCGCGCAATTCTCTGTAATGCTGGACAGGCTAATGCTTCTACGGGTAAACAAGGTTGGTTGGATGCGGTTGAAAGTGCGATGAAATTGGGACAAGCACTTAATATTTCTTCAGATTCTGTTTTACTTGCTTCCACTGGGGTAATCGGACAAAGAATTAAGATGGATGGTTTGAAAGCAGGTATCCCTAAGTTAGTAGAATCACTTTCGGAAACCGGTTCGGATGCAGCAGCAAAAGCAATAATTACAACCGATTTAGTCACAAAATCCATTGCTTTAGAAACAACTATAAATGATAAACCCGTAAGAATCGGTGGAATCAGTAAAGGTTCGGGAATGATTCACCCCAATATGGCGACAATGTTGGCATTTGTGACTTGCGATGCAGCGGTTTCTCCTGGATTATGGCAAGAAATGCTTGGTCGTGCTGCTGACAAGAGTTTTAATGCAATTACCGTTGATGGGGATACCAGTACCAATGATAGTTTGATTGCTTTGGCTAACGGACAGTCTCGGACTCCAGCAATTACAGAAATGGGAGCAGAAGCGAAGAAATTAGAAGCAATGTTGACTGAAGTTTGTCAGTATTTAGCCAAAGCGATTGCTCGGGATGGTGAAGGAGCAACTTGTTTAATAGAAGTACAAGTGAGCGGAGCAACTAGTGAGAGAGCAGCTTTACAAATTGCTAAAAACATTGCTGGTTCATCTTTAGTGAAATCTGCAATTTTTGGCAGAGACCCAAATTGGGGAAGAATTGCAGCTGCTGCTGGACGTGCTGGTGTACCTTTCGAGCAGAGTGATTTGAGAATTAAGCTGGGGGATTTTTTATTAATGGAAAAAGGACAACCCCAACAGTTTGATAAAAAAGCAGCGAGCGAATATTTAATCAAAACAGCAGAATCATCTTCGTTACCAAAAGATGTTGTCGCTACGAATAATAGTAATGATTTAACTGTTGATAGAGATAAAGTAAAAATTCAAAGAGTAGATAATCCGGTAATAATTGAAGTTAGCGTCGGTAATGGTAAGGGTGAAGGTAAAGCCTGGGGATGCGATTTGAGTTACGATTATGTGAAAATTAATGCTGAGTATACGACTTAGGGGATTGGGGATTGGTAATTGGTAATTTCTGTAATATTTATAGCTATTTACAGTTGTTGTAGACTTTAAGATGCAAAAATCTTGCTTGACTGAAACAGTTATGACAGCGTATATGCTATCATTATTGCATGACGACTAAGATTGTAGTTGATACCAGCGTATTTATTAGTGCGCTCATTAGCTCTACTGGTTCGAGTAGAGAACTGATTCGACGCTGCTTAAAAGGTGAATATCAGCCTTTAATGGGAAATGCTTTATTTTCTGAGTATGAGTCAGTTATGCAGCGAGAAGAAATTATCGTTAAATGTCCTTTAAATAATGAAGAAGTTTCTGCTTTACTTGCATCATTTATGAGTGTAAGTCAATGGGTATCCATATACTACTTATGGAGACCTAATTTAAAAGATGAAGCTGACAATCACTTGATTGAATTAGCTGTTGCTGGAAATTCTCAAATTATAGCTACTCACAATCTTAAAGATTTCCAAAATGCACAATTGCTATTTCCTAGCTTATCTATATTAAAACCCGAAGAAATAATCAGGAGTTAAACAAAAATGGCAACTTTAACTATTCGTTTACCAGATGAAAAACATAGTAGATTAAAAGAACTTGCTCAAGCTAAAGGAATCAGTATTAATAAGTTGATTGAAGAACTTTCCACTTTAGCTTTAGCAGAATTTGATGCTAATACAAGATTTAAAGCAATGGCTGCAACTGGTAATCCAGAAGAAGGCTTAAAAATACTGGCTAAACTTGATGCTTTGAGTGAATAATTCAATATACCAAAATCAGCAGATATCGGTAGCAAGTGGTTAATTAGTTTATAAAACGAATTAATTTTATAAATCTGTTTTCTGTTTCCAGATTTTCACAGTACCGTCTAAACTACCACTAGCTAATAGTTGTCCGTCAGGGCTAAAAGCTACTGATAATACCGCATCTTTATGTTCATTGGTAATCAATATATGTAAACCTACATGCTGAGTAGTTTCCAAGTTTAGGTGTTTGAACTTTACATGTAAAAAGCCACTCAGAAATTTAACTAGGTCTTTTACCTCTAGTTCATGCTTCTAATACCAGAAATATCTCAAATTAAAAATATAGGAGTTTTAACTGGAATTAGGGAAGGTATACGTACAATAAATACTTTAGAAGAAATTCAGCAAATTTATCAAACTAATGAGCTTTGATACTTTACTGAAAAACTTTTGTGGGATAGGTTTCTAACCTGTCCTTCATATTACTTAATATTAAAAAGTTAATTCATATCAACAACCCTAAAATATACCTTGTAGAAGATAGAAGCTTCATACTAATATACAACCCAATATTGTCTAATTTCTCTTTCAGGAGAATACAGAGCATGGTTGAAAGTTTTAGAAAAATTGATAATCCCTGGCTTAAGACTACTGTATATGCAAGTATGGGCTTTGCTATTTCAACAATTTTAACTGGTGCAGCCATCGGTATCATTAATCCAAAAAATAGAGATTTAAATAAACTCGGTGTTTGCTCTTCTTTACTTGGTATTACTGCTGGTTCTGTTTTAAGCTATGTTTTGAAGGATAAAGAAACAAATAAAAAATCTGAATCCGAATCAATTCCAGCTATAGCTAAGGTTACAGATGAAAGTTGGCAAGACTGGCGTAATTTTGTAGTTTTCAAAAAAGTAAAAGAAAGCTCAGAAATTACCTCTTTTTATCTCAAACCCCAGGATGAAGCTAAAATTCCCAGTTTTAAACCAGGTCAATTTTTAACTATCAAATTAGATATTCCAGGGATTGATAAACCTGTAATCCGTACTTATTCGCTTTCCGACTATAGTCCAACAAATCAATATTATCGACTTTCAATTAAACGCGAACCTGCTCCCAGAGATTTGGATGTTCCTCCGGGTATTGCTTCTAATTTTATGCACGATTCCATTCAAGAAGGTGACATAATTCCTGCAAAACCACCGAATGGAAGATTTTATCTTGATGTAGAGAAATCAACACCAGTCGTACTTATTAGTAATGGTGTGGGGATAACTCCGATGTATTGTATGGCAAAAGCCTGTATTTTTGAAAATCCTCAGCGTCAAGTTTACTTTGTTCATGGAGCGAGAAATGGTAATTTTCACGCTTTTCAACAAGAAGTGATGGGTTTGAGTAAGCAAAATCCCAATTTAAAAGTACATTATCGTTACAGCCGTCCCCAAGAGGTCGATGAAGGAAACTGTCACAGTATTGGCTATGTTGATATTGATCTGATTAAAGAACTAGCTCATGAAAACGCTGAATTTTATTTATGTGGTTCTCCAGCATTTATGGATTCTTTAAGAGGAGGATTAAAAGAATGGGGAGTTCCCGAAAATAAAGTTTTCTTTGAATCTTTTAGTAAAGCTCCTAAAAAAGCTGACTCAGAATCTTCTACAACTGTTGATGGTGTAGAAACAGCAGAAATTGAATTTGCTCAATCCGGTAAAACTCTAACTTGGAATAAAGGAGATGGAACGATATTAGAATTTGCAGAAGCTAATGGAATTAACCCTGATTTTAGCTGTCGTGTAGGTGTATGTTTAACCTGTAGTTGCAAAATTCAATCGGGAGAAGTTGCATATCAAGAAGAACCTAGCGGTACTCCCGATGATGGTGAAGTGTTGATTTGTATTTCTCAACCGAAAACTGAAAAAATTGTTCTTGATATTTGATGATTAATCAAGGAGTATGTAGAAGTTAGGAGTTAAGAATTCAAAATATATAATAAATAGCAAGTAGAAAGTTCAGATTTAGAAAATAATTTTGATAATCTTACTATTTCTGTCAAATAAATATTCGCTGCTTGCTACTTATAACTTAAAATACCTTTCTACTTCCTTTATTCATGACTAAAATTCCAAACAAAAGAACCAGTTTATTTAAACGTCTCCCAGCTTCTTTATTCTTATGGATAGCTGTAATTATTTTTGGCGCAGCTAATGCAATTACCAAAAGATTAACAGAAATTGGTGCAGAAAATTTGATGGATGGCAGAAACCCAATTTCTTTCTGTAATGTTCTGTTTGTCGGTAATATCTGTGCTGCATTAGTATTATTTTTAATTTATGGCAGACAATTACATCCTAGCTATTGGAAACATCTTTCTAAAAGAGATTGGTTTAGTTTAGCTGGTGTTTCTATCTTATCCGGAGCTTTAGCACCGGCGTTAATTTTTGAAGCATTAGCTCGTACTCAAGCAACTAATGTAGTTTTAATTAGTAGACTTGAACCTCCATTAGTTCTAGCCTTATCTTTTTTTATCTTAGGTGAGAGGGTTAATCTTTTACAAGTAGTTGGAGCAGTAGTTTCTTTTATTGGAATTTGTTCAATAGTTCTTCTACAAACCTTATTGGAAAATATGATGAGTGCAGAAGGATTCTTAGCTATAGGGTTGGGAGAACTTTTAACTGCTATCGGTGCTGTGAGTTTAGCGATTGCGACAATTTTAAGTAAAAAGAGTTTAGATAATATTTCACCAGGATTTTATAGTTTATTTCGTACAGTTTTAGGGTCTATCATATTCTTTTTTGCAGCAATAACTCTCTATGGACCGAATCATTTCTCCGATATTTTCTCACCATTATTATGGCAGTGGATGTTACTCTATGGTGCGGTAATTGTTGCATTAGGACAATCATTTTGGTTTATCGGCTTGAATGGTTCTCCATCTTCCAAAATTTCTTTAGCTGGTTCTTTTATTCCTATTTCCGGAATAGCAGCAGCATTTTTTGTTTTAGGAGAAGTTCCAACTCTTGCCCAATACATTGGTGGTGGTATAGTAATTCTTGGTATTTTTATCAGTCAACTTGGTATTCGTAAAGAAAACAAGCGTCTTGCTAATCGAGATAAATTAGCTAAGCAGATGGATAATGAAGTTGGTTTTAAAGGAATTTAATATATTTGTCTGGCAATTGCAGGGTGTGTGACGGTTATGATTAATTATTAAACATCACTAAATGATTTCATATTACCGTCACGCACCACAGATGTTGATAATGGTGCGTTACCAATTCATAAATGCTTGAATAAGTCTAATTGATGGAAAATATCGGTACAAGATGAACTACACGAAGACTATTCAAATTGATGCTCCTATAGATAAAGTATTTGCATTCTGTACATCCCCTGATGGATTTGAAAAACACTTTCCTCCCGTCCGTTAAATGGATACATACAGAAGAGAATTGGGATAATGGTTCTATTATTGAATTTAAATTCCGTTTTTTATCAATTTGGTTATATTGGAAAGCAGAAATTATTGAATATCATCCGAATAAATTATTTACTGATGTTTTACGCTCTAGCTTTCCTTACAAATATTTTCGTCATAGCCATTTGTTTGAATCACAAGGAAAAAAGACTATTTACACCGATAAAATTGAATTTAGCTTTGGTTTAGGGAATTTGATTGACAAAGTTGTTGGTATACCGATTCTTGAATCTACTTTTAGACAACGACATATCAGAATGAAACATGCTTTTAATAATCAATAGATTCAGTTAGACGCACAAACAATGACAGCTTTCATAATTAAAATTGCCTCGTAACCCAACATATTAATCGTTAGTATTTTAAAATATTTCAACTTACCCAAAATCTTAATGTTGGGCTACGACACGATATTAAATATTCTCGCTATTTTTCACATTTCTCTTCGTGTCTAACTCAATTTACAAGAATAAAGATTGAAAAAACGATATAAACGTCCATACAGATTATACATAAACTTTTACCACTTAAGCAATACATCACTTTTTAACACCTATAGAAAACCTTGATAATTCGTTATTTTAATGATTTTGTTCTCAATAATAATGACAATAATCTCATTAATGGGCTGTTTTATATATTTTTACAACAATTAAACCCAATAATTATGTACTTGAATCTCGAAGTGTTGAGTAAAATTAAGAAAAAATTTGAATTTATACTTTATAGCTAACTATCAATCAGTATTAAGACTTAGAGTCAGCCAATATTGTTAAAATCTCGATTTTATTTTTAGATGATGAGAAAAGATGATAAATTATTTTGATTTAATAAATTGATTTTTTTGACTAAAACTGTGATAGTTTTGAAATTCAAAATCTTTGTATTTCTCAAAATTATGATGTTGGGTTACGACACGATATTTCAAATTATTGTTATTCCATAATTCCAAATCGTGTCTAACCCAACCTACGAAAATACAAAACGATAAAAAACCCGGCTTTTCCAAAAACCGGGTTTATAAATCCTAAAAAATAATTGAATCTACAATTCCAAACACCACTTACGAAAATCATCACCGCGTACTTCAAAATTCGCATATTGGTCAAAGCTCGCACAAGCAGGAGATAATAATACTACCTTTGCGTCATGCTGCTTGGCTAATTTCAATCCATGAGCAACAGCTTTTTCCATCGTTCCCATGTCTTCGTAATTGGTATATCCTTCTTCTTCAAAACGCTTTGCAAATATCGGTGCTGCATCACCAATTAACAATACAGCTGCGGCTTTTTGTTTAATTTTTTCTATCCAGGGTTTATCGTTACCAGCTTTCGCTGCACCTCCAGCAATCAAAATCACTGGACTCTTTACCGATGCTAAACCAACTTCAGCAGCATCATAATTTGTCGCTTTACTATCATTAATAAAGTCAATTCCTTCCAAAGTCCGAATATGTTCTAAACGATGAGGAACTCCAGCGAATTCTTGAATGGCTTGATGAATTGCTGATTTCTCAATTCCTGCTAATCTTGCTGCTGCTACTGATAACAGAAGATTTTGTAAATTATGTTCTCCCACCATTCTTAAAGCGGAAGTAGGCATAATTTTTTGGTCTTCGGATGTAGATGCAATTTGTGTCTCTACAACCCAACCATCTTCTATATAAAAACCTTTATTACCAATTAAATTATCCTTACCTTTGACGCTCGTCCAATAAGCATTTTTCCAATCAGTTTCACCCATCTTTCTCAGATATGGGTCATCACCGTTAAAAACCTGCATTTGAGAACGTTTTAATAAACGCGCTTTGATACTGTAGTAATTTTCTACAGTTTTGTGACGAGCTAAATGGTCTGGTGTCAGTGTTGTCCAAATCCCAATCTTGGGAGATAACGAATTAGAAGATTCTATTTGATAACTGCTGAGTTCGGCAATTATCCACTCTAGAGGAGTAGGGGAATCAATCTCTACATTTTCTCCTTGTCCCCTTGTCCTCTTGTCCTCTTGTCCTCTTTCCTTATTCTCGATTGCAATTTCAGTTGCAGCAAGACCAATATTTCCGCAAGTTGGTGCGTTTAAACCTGCTGTTTGAAATATTGCTCCGATTAGTGATGTGACGGTAGTTTTACCGTTAGTCCCGGTGACTGCTACCCAGGGAATGGAACCTAAATTGCGCCATGCAAGTTCCATTTCCCCAATTGTTTCAATTCCTTTTTCTCGCGCTGCTATTAATGGGGGAATATCCCAAGGTACACCGGGACTAACAACAATTAATTTTGGTAGTTCGGTATCGTCGAGTTTGAGGGAATACTCTAATTTTACCGTGATTCCCTCGACAGCAAGTTCTTGTTGTTGTTTGAGGAGGTCAGGGGAGGTTTTTGTATCACCAATTTCCACCTCCCAACCCTCTCTTTTCAACAATCTTGCCGCAGCAACACCGGATTTTCCTAATCCAATTACATGAGCTTTAGGCATAGACTGTAAGCAGACCCTGGTTAAGCATGACTATAGTAACGTTTATTGGCATAATTTACACCATGTTTTGTTGATTTTCACTACAGATTTTTTACAATTGCGCCAAAATCAGCTAGAACACGAGCGTGGTTACGTAATAACCCTAGTAAATACAGACGATTTTTCTTAATATCCGGATTGTCATCCATCACTAACACGCTTTCTGGGCCGTCGAAGAATGTACTCACGGTTGGTGCTATTTCGCTTAGTCCTGATATTAGTTGTTGGTAGTTTCGCTGTTGTTGTGCTGCTTGGGTTTGAGGTACTAAACCAAGGACGGCATTATAAAATGATTCTTCCGATGTTTTTTGAATTAAGAGCTTTTTTTCAACTTCGCTGGGGTCTTATTTTTGAGTAGCTTAATCACCTTGGGCTGCTAATCTGGTGGAGCGGTTTACGGTTTCGTAGATTTTATCTAAGGTACCGTTGTTGCGAATTTCTTGTAAGAATAATGCGCGATCGCGAACGTCGAGCAAATCTTGTAATGCTCTTTGGGTATATTCTTTGTCGTTTTCGCCTAAAACAGCATTAACTAAGTCGTAGTCGATATGTTTCTCATCTTGTAATAAGGTACGAATCCGCTGTAAGAAGAATTCTTCTAGGTCAGTGACTAATTTATTTTTATCTTTGTTATATTGCTTCGCGAAATCATCTGCTGTTGATTCGATTAGCTGCTGTAAATTAATTGCTAAATCACCATCCCAAGTAATATTAACAATAGCAGTCGCGGCTCGACGTAATGCGAAGGGGTCGGAGGAACCGGTCGGAATCATTCCCAAACCGAAAATACTTACTAAAGTATCAACTCTATCAGCAATAGCAACAACTCGACCCGCAACAGTTTGCGGTAAGATATCATCCGCACCTCTGGGTAAATAATGTTCAAAAATCGCGTTTGCTACAGCTTCCGGTTCGTTTGATTTAAAAGCGTATTTTTGACCCATAATTCCCTGCAATTCCGGGAATTCATACACCATCGAACTAACCAAATCGGCTTTACATAATAAAGCTGCTCTTTGAACGTATTCCTGTTGTTGAGAATCTAAACCTAATTGTTTTGCAACTTTATCAGCAACCGTACAGATTCTATCAACCTTTTGACGTAAAGAACCCAAATCCTCTTGAAAAGTAACGGCTTCCAATTGAGGTAAAAAACTTTCCAAAGACTGCTTAATATCATTATCGTAGAAATATCTACCGTCGGATAAACGAGCGCGAATCACCCTTTCATTACCCTTAGCAATAATATCCGATTTTTTTGGGTCGCCATTAGAAACCGTAATAAAATAAGGAAGTAACTCTTTGCTATTTTCGGCTTTAAATACAGGAAAATACTTTTGATGAGAAACCATCACCGTAGTAATTACTTCCGGTGGTAACTTCAAAAATTCCGATTCAAAATTACCTACAACAGCAGTAGGATATTCAACTAAATTTACAACCTCTTCCAATAAATCCGGATAAATCTGAGCGTAACCGCTATATTTCTTAGCAGCTTCCTGTACCTGATTTTTAATCGTATTGACTCGGGTTTGAGTATCAGCAACCACCGAAGCAGAATTCAAAGTACTCAAATAATCAGTAGGTTGAGAAATTGTCACATCATCCGGATGTAAAACCCGATGTCCACGAGAAGAATTACCGCTTTTGACAACTTCCGAATTATTTTCAATTTCAATCGGTAAAACTTTTTCGTCTAATAAAGCAATTAACCAGCGAATCGGACGAGAAAACTTTAAATCCCCATCACTCCAACGCATCAACCGCTTACCTTCCAACTTAAAAATCCAATTGGGAATTGCTTCCGTCAGAATATCAGCAGTAGAACGTCCCTTAATACTCTTGTTAACAAAAACAAAATCACCCTTATCAGTAGGACGAACTTCCAATTGACTGACATCAACACCTTGCTTCTTCGCAAAACCTTCAGCAGCTTTCGTTGGATTACCATCTTTAAAAGCAGCTTTAGCGGGAGGTCCCTTTACTTCCTCCTCCCTATCAGCTTGCTTCTCCGGTAAACCCTTGATTAACACAGCCAAT
The DNA here is from genome assembly GCA_937884685.1 of uncultured Calothrix sp. Taxonomy (GTDB): domain Bacteria; phylum Cyanobacteriota; class Cyanobacteriia; order Cyanobacteriales; family Nostocaceae; genus Rivularia. The sequence continues at coordinate 2,094 of CAKZYM010001164.1, read as the reverse complement.
CTCCGGGGAGTACCGTAAATTTCCACCCCTTCATTATCGAGAAAATTTTCCTTCAGAGATTCAGGAATCATTTGTTTCCATTGACTCAAAGCACCGCTGAGGAAACTTGCAGGTAACTCTTCCGTTCCGACTTCCAATAAAAAATTAGCCATAGCACACAGTTGATTATTAAGGAATGTCCTTTACAATTTCAACAGTTTACCGTGGGTTTTGGTTTGGTTGGTGGGAATCTTGGGTTTAATTTTTGGAACGAGAGATTGAATAACTGTAGGGTGCTGTGACGCTATGACGATTTTTCTACGTAGTAACAATTTTATAACGAGCGTCACGCACCATTTGGGTTAGGATAGTCTACCACTCTTCTTAAAGTCAGCAGTCACAACAATTACTTTAGAAAATTCGATAGATAATTAAAAGGAGTATTTATCTATAATATCCCTTGCTTTATTTTGTCTAACTTAGTAATCAAATAAGCTTTGATGTTATTAAGTTGTTCCATCTTCTCATTCACCTGTTCAATTTTGCTCTGCATGATATGAATTTTCTCGTCTTGGGATAGTTCACCATCTTGCCATGCATTAATTCCTTGTTTAATCTCATTGAGTGTGAAACCCAAAGCTTTTGCTTGACTAATTAAAATTAACCGCTCGATTGTGACATCACTATACTCCTTGTATCCGCTTCCTGGCTTCCTTTGAGATGGAGTAACCAGTCCGATTTTTTCATAAAAACGAATCGTATCTCTTGAAAGACCTGTTTTTTTTAGCAAGTTCGCCAATTAGCATATTGATTATAAAAATAATTACACAAGAACTTAAAATATCACTTGACAGTGGAGTATACTCCAGGGTTTAGCCTTTATAAAAGATTTCACTATTTCTTTTTAGGAGGTATTATGAAACTTCGTTTGTGGACTGTAGGTGCTTTAACTGCTGCGATTGTTGTTGGCTCGAGTGTAACAGTTACTGCTCGTAAAAATTCTCGTTCTGTCAGAGTTGTTGAAGCTGCGATTGCAAGAATTGAAAACATGGATTTTCAAGGATTTGAAAGGCTTTTAGCATCAGATGCAAGTTTTGATAATCTATTTGCTTTACCGAATACGTCTGGAACATTTGAGGGACGAGATGCGGTAATTGCAAATATTAGGGAGATTTCGGAAAGCTTCGAGCAAATGGAGTTTGTAGACGAGCGTGTGTATGAAGTTAGAGGTGGGAAAACGGTGTTTGTAGAAGCTCGTGGTAACTTCACCTTGAAAGGAACGGGGAAACCATATCAAAATACTTATGTTTTCGCTTTTGAAATCAACAACGGAAAGATTACTGCAATTCGGGAGTATAACAATCCACTGACCATTATTCAAACGTTTAATATTCCATTTTCTCAGTCAGTTGGTAGTAATACTAAATAGTTATAAAGAAAATCAGCAGCATCCGATAAGGATTCTGCTGAAAAAAATAGTGTATGAGGTGTGAAAGCAATAAGAAAATAAAACTACATATAAAAATACAGATAAAAGTGAATTTTAGATTTCCAAAATTTAAGCACCTCTCAAACTAGCGAAACCGAAGGTAGCGTTAAATTCTTCGCACCAAATCCCTACAGACTTGTAATTAGCAAGGTTTACATTATTAGGAATTGCATAACGCTGTTTACCATTGAAGCTTTTGATTCTACCTAATGTAATGTAATTTCCTTCTTTGATATTCAAAGGTACGCTGCTGTTTCTATGTAAAATAACTTTGACATCGGGACCGTTTCCGGTGCTGAATCCTCTATCAAATTCTAAATAACGCTTTCCGTTAACATTTACAATTTTAGCTTTACCCGTTGTTCTTTTTTCTTGATTAACAAAGTTACCCGATGCAATTAACGATGTGGATTTCGCTGCAACTCTAACACTTCTTCCTGTTCTTTGAGCTTGTACTGGTTGAGCGCTGATTGCTAATTGTCCGACACTACCGAATAATAAGATTGATGCAATTCCGAAACCAGCTAATTTGTTGAATTTCATTTGTCGTTACCTCTTGTTTGAATTGGTTGTTTCTCTTTCCTTGATTACTAATATGAACGATGAAGCTGAGGAGGTAATGATTC
>CAKZYM010001163.1 GCA_937884685.1 uncultured Calothrix sp. | reverse complement strand
CATTTATTATTATATAATAATTATTTATATTTTTTTAATTTTTTTTTAATATATTATTTTTTAACTTTATTATCAATTTTTATTTTTTATTATTATTTTCCTACTGCTCCCTCTGCTCCCTCATAAATAACCCATGAATAATAAATTCGATATTAGACTTCTACGGCAATTTTGGAAAGTTGCTAAACCTTACTGGTTCTCTTCCGAAAAATGGGGAGCTATTACTCTTCTCATCTTATTAATAATACTATCAATTATCAGCACTGCATTACTATTAATAGTTAGTATATTCCTCGGAGAAGTTACCACAGCTTTAGCACAACAAAATCAAGAAGTATTTATCCAATCTGTATTAATATTTATTGGTATAATCGTATTCGGCGTAATTCTTTTATCCTTCAAAAGTTACGTGCAAGCCAAACTTTCTCTTTACTGGAGACGCTGGTTAACCTATAACTTTCTCAATAAATATTTTGACCGTCAAACATTCTATCGCTTCAGCTTTAATCCTGAAATAGATAATCCCGACCAGCGTATAGCAGAAGATATTAAAACCTTCACCTTACAAGCAGTAAACTTTTTAATTATTCTGCTTGACTCAATATTACAGCTAATTGGTTTTGTCGGTATTTTATGGGTAACATCAATACCATTAACGCTATTTTTAGTTGTCTATGCTGTATTTGGAACCGTAATTACAACCATTTTCTTCGGTCGAATTTTGATACAAATCAATTACGCACAACTTAAATATCAAGCAGACTTTCGCTATAGTTTAACTCGGGTTCGGGAAAATGCAGAAGCTATTGCTTTTTACCGAGGAGAAAATTCCGAATCTAATCAAATTAAATCACGCTTTGGCTTAGTTTTAACTAACTTTAATCGGTTAATTAATTGGCAACTTCGACTTAATTTATTTCAAAATAGCTATCAATATATTACCTTTTTATTACCAGCGATAATTCTTTCTCCTGATATTTTATCTGGAGAATTAGAAGTAGGAGCATTTGCTTCTTCTGGTGCTGCTTTTAGAAGTATTTTGTTAGCTTTAACTTTAATTGTTACCCAGTTTGAAGAATTAAGTAATTTCGCAGCAGGAATCAATCGTTTAGAAAACTATGCAAAATTTGCACGTACAGTACATAAAATTCCTCCAGAAGCATCAATTATTGATTTTAGGGAAAACAATTTTTTATCTATAAGTAATTTAACTTTGTATACCCCAGATTATCAAACTAAGATTATTCAAGATTTATCTCTTACCGTTAATCTGGGTGAATCGTTATTAATTGTTGGTTCTAGTGGTGTAGGTAAAAGTTCTCTGCTCAGAGCAATCGCTGGTTTATGGTATTCAGGAGATGGTTCTATTGTCCTTCCTCCCCAGGATGAAATACTATTTTTACCCCAGCGTCCTTACATAATATTAGGTTCTCTAAGAGAACAGCTTTTATATCCCAAACAACAAGAAATTTCCGACCAACAACTTTTACAAATATTAGAAACAGTCAACTTACCTTTAATTGGTAACAAAATTGCCAGCTTAGATACAACAGTTGAATTTAATAAAATACTTTCAATGGGAGAACAACAGCGTCTTGCTTTTGCTCGTTTATTGTTAACAAAACCGAATTATGCAATTTTAGATGAAGCTACCAGTTCTCTAGATGTTAAAAACGAAAAATTACTTTATAATCAATTGCAGCAGAGCAACATTACTTATATCAGCGTTGGTCATCGTTCTACATTAGTAGACTATCATGACTCAGTTTTACGAATTAACAACGACCGTAGTTATAATCTAATGTCGAAACAACAATATAGCCGCTAAAATGACAAAGACGTAGCAATGCTACGTCTCTAATAGATGCGTATCTCGAAAGTATTCAATTATTTCTTTTTAGTCGCTATAGCCAACTTTGCACCTTTCACCAATCGCACTTTATCCATAACCGCGACTATTTTCCCGTGATTCACACCTTCATCTGCATTCAAAACTACCATTAAAGGCTGGTCAGGTTTGACTTGTTCTTTCACCCCTGCTTCTAACTTATCCAAAGTAATCGACTGTTTGTTCAGAAATATTTTTCCCTCCTTATCTACCGTCAACGTCACTCTGGTTGGTTGAGCTGCTGTTTTTGCAGAAGATGCTTGAGGTAAATTGACCGGTAAACCTTGTTGACGAGTTAAAAATAGAGTTGACATCACAAAAAATGTCAAAATTGCAAATATCACATCTATCATTGGGACGATGTTAATCTGCGCTGGAGCATCCGGTTCATCTGGTAGACGCATAATTTTTATTTCCTCGTTCATAACGACGACGATAGAGCAATTCTAATTCTCCACCGTATTCTTGAATTAATGCCATCTGTCTTTGATACATTCCTCGAAACGTATTAGCAAAAATAAGCGTGGAAATCGCTACAACTAAACCAGCAGCAGTAGAAACCAATGCTTCACTAATACCCCCAGTTACATTTGCAGTTTGAGAACCCCCTACATCACCAAGATTCAAAGAAGAAAACGAAGCAATTAATCCTAAGACTGTACCCAGAAGACCTAATAATGGTGAAAGAGAAATAATAGTGTCAAATATATTTTGGAAGCGTTTGAGCAAAGGTATTTCGGCTTGAGCTTCACTTTCCAATGCTAAACGAAACTCTTCAGGAGTGGGTTCTTCTAATTCCAAAGCAGCAATAAACATCCGAGCTATAGGCAAATCTGCGTTTTTTCGCAATTTATCAATTGCACCCACAACATTATTGCGACGATACAGATTTAATACATCTCGTACCACATCAGTCTGGTGATTATTTATCTTCAGCCAAAACTTTATTCTTTCGACAATCAGCGCTAATGCTAATACTGAAAAGCATAGTAGCGGTATCATCACTACACCGCCAGCCGAGAATATATTACTTATTGCCATGTATAATTCTCAAGTAAATTACGAGTGTCTTTACTACCGCTTATAGATATAGCAGATAGAGCTTCTGTCGGTAAATTTATAGCGAATGAGAATAAAAGTCAACGTACTAAGGTATCAAAAAATGAATCATAAATTCAGCCTCAAGATATTTAGACTTTCTTGAGTGTGATTTACTATTGATTTAACCATTAAAGAGTATTGATTTTCAAAAACTTCAAAAGTATGTCTAAAGTTATACGCATATTTACTCGAAATTTGTAAGCATTATTAGTTAGTTGCAAGGGTAAATCAATTGACTTTCAAATTTGATTTATCCTACAGTCGTTAATCTATGCAAAAACATTATTACTAATTATTTATTATCATGAGCTTTTCTAACATAGCGCTACAGCATCGAGAAAGAGAATCTAAAGCTCTGAGAATTTTTGTAGCCTACAGTTTAACAGGTTCGTTAATATTTCATCTTACCCTATTAGCCTCGGGTATTATTAACTATTTAAATAGAGTACCTGAAATTGAGGAAGAACCAGTTGAAATAACTCTGCTCGATACTCCTATAGAAGAAATTGAACCCAAAGAAGAAGAAAAACCAGAACCAGAACCAGAAAAGATAGAACCCAAAGAAGAAGAAAAACCAGAACCAGAACCAGAACCAGAACCTAATATTACACAAGATACGACCGCTGAGTCTCAAATTAGTGGTGGTTCTCAAGCTCCACGTTTGTTTGAACCCATACCCACACAGCCTAGAATTGCTCCACCACCTGTAGTAGAACAACCACCGCTTCCCAAGCTAGATATTCCCCCAGTCAAACCAATATCACCTCCCGTAGTAGAGCAACCGGTGATTCCAGAACCAGCCAAACCCGTTCCTCAACCGGAACCAGAACCTATACTAGAATCTAAATTGTCAGAGGAATTTACCATTCCTACGACTACTCCTATAGAGCCAACAATACCTCAACCAACACCAGAAGCAGTAACTCCTCCGGTACAACCACCAATACCCCAGCCAACAC
>CAKZYM010001162.1 GCA_937884685.1 uncultured Calothrix sp. | reverse complement strand
TTAATTTTTTGTTTAAAAGCAATTCCCATTAAGATTAAACCCGGCCAGCAAATATATCCTAAAATATCTATCTGTTCTCCAAGAGAAAATAAAAGTAATATTAGTAAAATGCTTAAAGATGTTTCGGCAATCTTACTGTGACGAGACTTAATTAATAATTCAACAAAACTCCATAATACTGGCAATGCTAAAGCCATGAAACCTACTAATCCTTTTGTGTATAAAAGCCCTACCCAAGTATGGTGAGAACCAATCGGTAAATTCGCTAAAACAGGAGGACCGGGTTTTTGAGTTCCATGACCCCAGATTGGAGCTTCTTTCCAAGCTTCTAATCCTACTCTTTGTAAAGCAGCACGAACCCTTGAAGAATCTGCTCTGGAACTATGAAATGAATCAACGAATTCTGTTGCAGCATTTGTTAGCGGACTACTAAAAATTCCGGCAATAAAACTAACTATTCCAGCAGTAATTTGTACCTTCGGACGAGCAAAGTTTTTCAAGCCCCAAATAGCAATTAATACAAGTGGTAAAGAAACAAGAGCGGCTCTTGAAAGAGATACAATATTCATCGCTATTGCTCCAATGATTCCAATATATCTCCATTTTTTATTGGACTCTTGAAGAGCCATAAAAAAGAATACATTGCTAACAAGACCTAAAGCCGGACACCAAGGGGTAAATAGAAATAAACGAACGTTATCAACCCCATAATCTGACGTGTAAAATCCTACGTTATGAAAAATTGGGCCGTTTTGAATCAATCTTTCGATAGGAGAAGTATAAAGAATATCTGGTAAATTTGCTGCGTAAGCTGCATAAGCAATCGGAATTGCAATTAGACTTTGCAAGCACAGTATACATACTGCTCGGTAAAGCAATTGTGGTCTGATATTTAAACAGCCACTCAGCATAAACAAAGGTAGGATTGCTGTACTGCTCAACCAGCCTAAAATAGCTCTTAAAAGCGCATTTCTTCCGAGACCAAAATCTGTTATACCCGCGTAAGTTGCAACTAAACTAATCAAGGAACAGATTCCCCAAAGCCACGTTACCCATGGAATACTAATCTTTTCATGGGGTGGAGTATTTTTGGTTTGCAGCAAAAGCTTAAAAATCACATACCCACCCAATACCCATGCTAATAAGGAATAAACGGTAAATATGAGTCCGAATACGTAAATAACATAGGTGCTGATGATTATGTACCAAACTAAACTTTCTTCAAAGTTTTGGGGTTTCATGCTTTAGTAATAGTCTTCTACAAATTCCGGATATTCTATATATTCTTGAAGATGCTTTTCTTGCTTCTGCTGTTGTACTTTTCCTCTCCACAGCCCAATAATCCCGCTGGTAAAAAATAAAGAACCTAACGTTGCACCTAACAAGACTAAAGTTTTTCTTGGCCCAGATGCTTCTTCGGGTAAACTTGGTCTGGCAAGGGTTTGGATTTGTGGGTAAGAAGAAGAAACGCTAGTTTTTGCTAAATCTAATCTGGCAATAGTTGATGAAAATACTGCTTCGGCAACTTGTACGTCTCTTTTTAAATCTTCTAATACTGATTGCTGCTGGGACAATCCCTTCAATCTTTCCTCTAACTGAGGAATTTGTGAGTCTAAAGCATTTACTTGAGCTTTGATTCCTCGTCCTTGTACGCTTGTTGTCACCAACTGCTCGGACAAAGTAGCGCGTTTAGAACCTGATGATTCATTGTTACTAAAATTTAGTCTGTTAATTAGCGCCATACTTGTGGGACGATTTAAAAGAGCTTGCGCTCTGTTTAATAAAGCAGTTCGCGCTGCTTGCTCTTCTGTTTCAAGATTGATAACTGTGGGATGAGCTTGAGTTAACTTAGCTCTTACTTTGAGCAATTCGCTATTAGCTTCGCTGTAATTTTTTAAATAATTCTGAAATAGCTGGTCTGCTTGTAAAACAAAAGCGTCTGATGCTTGATTGGAAGACAGACTTAAATTATCTGATAATTCCGAAAGCTGAGCTTGCGACTGTTGCTGTTGAGCCGTTAGTTCGGTACGCTGTCTTCTTAAATCCTCTATATTTGATGCCAAATCGGTCAATTGTTCTTGGGAATTTAAACCCGAATCAGCTTTAAACCTACTCAGTTTTTTCTGAGCGGTCTTTAACTTACGCCGCGAAGCATCCATACCGCTTTCTAGACGGCTTCTTTGTTGAACAATTTCTTCCCTTCTTAGCTGGTCTAACTTAGCTTCAAATGCACTCTGTAAAGCTATAGATTTTCTTCTGGCTATTTGGGGACGGTCCCCTTTAAGCTCAAATCTCATCAATGAGGTATTGTCAACTATCTTAATTCGTGGCTTACCAAACTTTTTTGGTAGCATATTTACTGCTCTAGCTGCCGTTTTTAATACCTGTTCGCTGGTAGCAATCGCTTTATAATTTTCCCTTGGGTCGTAGTTTGCTCCGGCATAAGCTGAATAGTTTTGGGATGTTGCTTGTCCAATATCAGGGAGATTGATATTAGAGGTAGAACCCGAACCAGGAATATTCAAAGCCCATTCACTGACGTACCTCGGTTTGGCTGTAGCTAAATACATGAAAGCTCCACTCCAAATACCAGCATTAACCAATATCAGAGCAAGTATATACAATGCTCCTGACGTTTTAGGCGCTACAGACTTTTTTTTCGTGTAGGCTGGGGTTTCGTTAAAAGAAGCTGTTGTTGGATGTTCGACGCTTACTATTTTGCCGTTTTTTAACTTAACAAACGGATTCCTGTTCAAAGTAACACCTCTTATGCCTAATGCCCGATTTAACTTTATTCAGATTAATATAATCTGCTGTTCCTAGAATTCATGAAGTTGAATGAAGCTAGCATATATCAAATTAGTTACTAAGTTAAACCCCGATGATAAATATTCGTCTTCTTTGACTATCAAACTTCTCCGCTTCCGATTCGATGATGAATTCTAATTTGATATTTATAAAGGTTCGTTTATGTTTTTATAACTCGCCATTCTCGCATGTCTGCGAGTGAATTCACTAACACTAGGATTACCTCTAGATTCATCTACTCCTACAGCTTGTTCCCATAATTGAGTTGGTGCTAAAGATATAGAATACGAAGCTCTTTGATTATTTTGTCCAGAACTTTTATCAAGTTTTTCGACTCTATACCATTTTGTTTGCTGACATTCGTCGCACCAAAATGCTTCTAACCACTCATTCTCTAAAATTACTGCGGTTTGACTAGCTATCAATATTTTGGCATTATGCCGTCCAATTCCTTTTTGTTGCAGTTGTCCGGGACTGGAAGCAAATAATCTATACTTCTGGCTGACGCTGTGCAAATAACATCCATGTATGGGACAGTGAATAGCCCTTCTCTTGGAACGCTTTCGGTTGCGATCGCATCTTTTGAGCAGTTTTAAATCTTTCATGACTATTTGTCAGTAGCTAGGAAACGAGCGACTTGTAAGTATGAGGGGAAAAGCACAAGGAAATTATCCCTTGCTGTAGACTTTTACTCTAAAACAGGGAATTAACCCTGATTATGGTGAACTAGAGCTTTCTAGCAAAAAAGCCCCTCTTCGTTTTAAGTCGGGAATCTTTGACCCGATAACTATTGTCCTTCTCAAAGAAGCTATGCTTGGATAAATTACAACAAATGTGTTTTTCACTATGAAGTTGAAACCCACAAAAGAATTAGCTTCTAGATAATACAGGGAGCAGATGCACGCAATTTTATAATTTATACTCCATATGTAGGATATTATTCAACCTTTCCTGCAAAAAAAAATACAGCAAGGACTTGCGAAAGGATTGATATCCTTCCGAGCATATAAACTCAATTTTTGCTAAAAATGAATGCAACTATTCCAAACTTTTTCTAAATATATCAGTATCACAGTTTAAGCAAATTGCTTGATACTATAGTGTTTCCCGCTTCCATTAAAATCAATCAGCCATCGTACATAATCAATTTTCAGAAGGTACATACAATTGAATTTATAGCTATCGCGTGCTAACATATACACAAATATCTTTCAAGACATAAGCCTTTACCCTGTTTCTAAACTTAGTAACCCATATTTTTTTGGGACTTATTTATGATTTAGACGAAAATTATTTATGAGAATTATACAGTAACGACATATTTCGTTGCAAGCAGATTATTTAGCTTAGAAGCAATGCTGGTTAATCAAAAGAAGCCTATAATCTCCAGTAAAAAAATTGACAAGTTGCGATTACTTCCTTACTTGAATTGATATATTTAACCTAAATGATGGATACGAACATCTGTCCTCTATTTCACCTTTACTTACTGCTATACACTTGAAAAAGTATACTTAAGCACAAGGTAGTTTTAGAGGGACTGAGATCAATTCGACCATCGAAGCCCAACTCAATTATC
>CAKZYM010001161.1 GCA_937884685.1 uncultured Calothrix sp. | reverse complement strand
CTTTTGCCTTATCTCCTAAAAAATGTCCTACCAGATAAAGCGAACCGCATAAAACAACCAAATTATTGCTGGAACTAAAAACTGTTGTAAGTGCAGTTGATAAATCACTAGAGGTTTCACACAAACTTAATTCCGGACAAATATTCTTCGCTAATTGCGCTAATTCAGCAGGTACCGCAGAACTATGGTCTGGTACCGGAACTAAATGCAGTTCATCATTTGGTCGCAATAAACTTTTGAAAACTTCATCATGCTCTTTTGTAGAAAGCATTCCCATTACCCAAGTGACCTTGGCTTGAGATTGATTCGATTGAGAAATTAGCGTATCAACATAATTACGTAAAGATTCTGCTGCTGCTGGATTATGGGCACCATCAAGTAGTAATTTATGACCGTTCCAAGTAGTCCACTGCATTCTTCCAGACCACTTGGTTTTTGCTATACCTTCAGCAATAGCTTTCTCAGATATTTTCCAACCCTGCTGCTGAATAACTTCCAAAGCAGCTACGGCCAAAGCAGAATTAATTAACTGTATTTTCCCTTTTAGCGGTAAAGGATATTTGATTGATTTAGTAACTGATAGTTCGGAATCACTTTTCTCTTGCTTCTCTAAAGCTACATAAGCCCAGCCATCATCAAGTTCTCGCGCTGGTTGAGGTTTAATTATCGGAGATTGGAATTTATTGGCATATTCGCGTACAACAAGTTCTGCTTCTTCTGGTAATTGTCCAATAATTGCGGGACATCCAGCTTTGATAATTCCAGCTTTTTCTTTGGCGATCGCACCAACAGTAGAACCTAATTGTTGCAAATGGTCGCGGCTGATAGAAGTAATAATGGTGACTAAAGGATTAGAACAAACATTAGTAGCATCCAAGCGCCCACCAAGCCCAACTTCTACCACAGCCACATCAACCTTCTGACGAGCAAAATACAGCCAAGCTGCGGCGGTAAATACTTCAAACTGAGTAGGTGATTCTTCTACAGGGTCAATAGCCTCTTGCACCGTTATCAGTAAATTACCAAGTTCCTCAGAAGATATTTGTTGTTCGTTAAAGCAAATTCTCTCCGTCCAATCAACTAAATGAGGAGAAGTGTAGCGTCCCGTCCGATACCCAGCCTGGGTTAAAACCGAAGATAAATAAGCGCAAACAGAACCTTTACCATTAGTACCAGCAACATGAATTACCGGAACTTGATGATGCGGGTTCCCAAGATTTGCCAAGAGCTTCTGAATACGCTCTAACCCAAGATGAACGCCAAAACGTTTACGAGGCTTTAGTAAAGAATCTATATCCATTTAAGGTTAAGAGTTAGGAGTTAGGAATTAGGAGTTAAGAGTTAGGAATTAGGAGTTAAGAGTTAGGAATTAGGAGTTAAGAGTTAGGAATTAGGAGTAGCGAGTAGCAACTAATGAGTAAGAAGTATGAGATTTTCCCTCACTCTCTACCTCCAATCCCCAATCCCCAATTCCCAGAATTAATTAAACCGACTGCTAATAAAACAAAGCAGCCGGTTAAAAAGCAATAATTATGAAAAATTTACGCTTCTCTATTTAAAAAAGTTTGCAGTTGTCTTAATGCAGCAGCGCCAATATTAAATAACGCCCAACCCGCTGCAATAGCCAAAGGTGCTACAACAATCAATATACGAGTATCGATGCCCATATCTAGAACCCCTCTTTTAGGTAAAATTTTAAGTTTTATCAACTAGTCTCATTTTTATTTTTAGCTGAATTGGCAAATTTTTCTACCCCTGCGTGTAAAGAATGTTTACAAATTTAGTGAATAGTTAGCAATTATCAACGAAGAATTAGGACTAGTAAATAGCAAGTAGCAACTAAATTACCCACTCATTACTTGCTACTTGCTACTTGCTACTTGCTACTTGCTACTTGCTACTCATCCTTCCCCAAACCCCAAATCCGTACTTTTTCCAGCATGAACTAAAGCTAATTTTTGATAGCGTTTAGCATGTTCGATTAGTTCTGCTGCTTCTTGGGGAGAATTTTGGCGTATTACTTTACCAGGAACCCCAACTACGAGAGATAAGGGAGGTATATTTTTTGTTACGACTGCACCCGCACCAATGATACTTCCGCTTCCTACACGTACTCCATTAAGTATTACTGCGCCAATACCAATCAAGCTTCCGCGTTCGATGTGTGCAGAATGAACTACGGCTCGATGTCCAATAGTAACGTGGTCTTCTAAAATAGTAGGCTCACCGGGGTCGCCATGGATAATTGCTCCGTCTTGTATGTTGGTATATTCACCAATTTCAATGCGCTCGACATCACCTCTGACGACGGCTTGATACCAAATACTTGCTCCTGCTCCAATACTAAGCGAACCCATGACAACAGCATTCGGTGCAATAAAAGCTGCTGCTGAAATATCGGGAGAAGACCAGTAGGAAGTGGTAGACACGATAGAATATTAATATGAATAATCTGGCTTACTCCAAGCATCATAAAGTTGGAGTAATGACAAGAATATCATGAGATGATAACACTCATTTTTAACATTCGTTAGTACATAAAAACTATAGGAAAACTATAGAAAACCTGAAATATTAGCTGCCCTTTTAATGTCCAGAAAAAACTGTAGATTTATTTCAGCCATGTTGTACTAATGAATATAGTTCTTAGCAAAACTAATTTGTCAGTGCAAATGCGCGTAAATACGCAGAGGAGTATTATTGCAAGTGTAAAATTAAACAAAATAAAATGATAGAAATAAAGATGTTTATATACACTTCATGATGAATCCAGGCTTGCAGTACCCTATATTTGGTCCCGAAATTCAGTGTCCCCATTGTCGTCAAACGATTCCGGCACTGACATTGACTGATACTTATTTGTGCCCCCGTCATGGTGCTTTTGAAGCAAATCCAAAAACAAGTGAATTAATTCACCTACAATCTGGACGACATTGGCGGAGATGGAAAGATGAATGGTATCGTCAACATACTCATCCCGATGGGATTAGATTTGAAATTCACGAGGCGCTCGATAAGCTATATACTCAGGGCTATCGCGCGACTAAAGTTATAATTGCTCACCGCTATCGGGAATTAATGGGCGGTTATTTGGAGCGTAGTTCACCTTGGCGAAGCGGACAAAGTTCAGACGTTAGCTCTGCGAGATTGTATGGGTTACCAGTAGATTTTAGTCCTGAAACTAATAATGATTCTTGCTGGGAGGTAATCAATTTTGATTTAGAAAAAGAACCTGGTGTTCCGGTACGGTATCCCTACTTTAGGTTGTTTGAATAGCCATTATTATCATGTTTCTGTTAGGAGTAGCTTTTACAATAACTCCTAACAAGCAGCTTTCAAGCATTTAAGTAATACTTAAGTAATATTTAGAATCACCTAGGGAATCAAACATATTAAATAAAAATGCATCATGCTTCTATTCGGACTGCGGATATTCACTGTGCAATAGCCTTTTACGAACAATTGGGTTTCACCGTGTGCGAGCGGTTTACAACAGGCTATACTTTGGCTTGTTGGATGGAGGGACTGGGGGGAAGAATTGAATTAATTCAAATCCCCGAACCAAAACCTGCTGAGTTAGATGCGTTCGCTGATGAACATTATGTCGGATACTACCATTTATCTTTCGATATCACTGAGACTGCATCCGATTTACCTAGTTGGTTAAGAGATATAAAAGACAATTTTGCACAAGCATCACGCAAACAACCAGAAATCATCCAGCCTTTGAAGGTACTTCTAGAACCAACTCAGCAACAAATTGGCGACTGTATCTATGAAGTAGCTTTTATTGCCGATACGGATAATTTACCTTTAGAATTTATTCGTAATTTAAGCAAAGATAACCAAAAATAATTAGTCAAAATAGTTGATAATAATTACTTTTGTCTGTAGAATATACACTCTCTGTAGTGTTGCCGAGGCGACAGATTCATTCAGCAGATTAGACTATATTCAAAGAAAAAATCTGTAGTTCAGCTTACAGATAAATCAAGCAAATAAATGTCTGTATATTTTAGGTTTTTACGTATATGTAGTTTTCCATCTTTACTATTGGGACTAGTACCAATTCTAGTTTTATTTTTAGGTGGAGAATCCAGTCGCAGCAGATTATTAGCTGCTTCAAAATGCGTAAACAATAGCAAAGAATTAGTGACAAATGAGCAGGAGATACTAGCGGTAGCAGAAAACGTTCGTAAAACTACATTAAAAAATGGTCTGACTGTTATTACCAAGGAAGTACACACAGCACCGGTAGTAAGCGTGCAAGTGTGGTATAAGGTGGGAACGCGCAATGAAAGACTAGGTGTGAATGGAATTGCTCACCAGTTAGAACATATGATGTTCAAGGGTACTAAGCGTCGTCCGGTACAGTTTGGAAAACTTTTCAGTGCTTTGGGTAGCGATTCTAATGCTTTTACCAGTCATGACCAAACAGTATATTATGGCACCGCCGAGCGCGATAAGTTAAAAGCCCTTCTAACTTTAGAAGCGGATAGAATGCAGAATACTGTCATTAATACCAAGCAATTTAATAGTGAAAAGCAGGTAGTAATTTCTGAATTGAAGGGTTATGAAAATAGCCCTCAGTATCGTTTGAATAGAGCAGTTATGCAGGCTGCTTTTCCTAACCATCCTTATGGATTACCTGTTGGTGGTACCGAGCAAGATGTGAAGAAGTTTACTTTAGAACAGGTACAGCAGTATTACGATAATTTTTACAGCCCTAATAATGCAGTATTAGTGATTGTAGGTGATTTTGAAACCAGTAAAACCATTGAAGCTGTACAAGAATTATTTGGGGAAATACCTGTAAATAAAAATACCAACTTGCTAAATAAAATAGCAGTTAAAAATTCTTTTAATGCTTCTTCTAATATCCCTAAAAATTCCGAACCGATTGTTTTAAAACAGCCCGGTTCTGCACCATTATTTCAAGCTGTATATCGTTTACCTAATGCAAAACATCGGGATATACCAGCTTTAGATGTAATGGATTATATTTTAGCGGAAGGAAGAAATTCGCGTCTTTATCAAGCTTTAGTTAATTCGGGAAAAGCTAGTGAGGTATCAGCTAGTGTAATCAGCTTACAAGATGCAGGTTGGTACGAATTATTAGTAACTGCAAATTCCACTTCAAATTTATCTAAAATAAAATCGATAGTTAATCGCGAGATTAGTCATTTAGCTAATAAAGAAATCACATCAGACGAATTAAATAGAGCAAAAGCTCAATTGGAAGCTTCAGTTATTTTAAGTAATCGCGATATAACCTCTTTAGCAATGCAGTTGGGTAATGATGAAACAACCGCAGGAGATTACACTTATACAGACCGCTATTTAGCTGCAATCAAACAAGTAACCGTTGAAGATGTACAGCTTGTAGCTCAGAAATATTTTAAACAGCAAAGTCAAATCGCAGGCTTTTTTAAACCAACTGACATAGCTACTAAAGATAAAACCGAGAATAAACAAGTTTCGGCAGAAAACGGTCAACATTTTTCTAAAAGCACTATAAATAACGCTGATGTAATTAAGTATCTACCACCAGTCGATTCGACTATCACTTCCACAAGTCGGATTCTACCGGAAAAATTTAGTTTAGATAATGGTTTGGAAATTTTGCTGCTACCAGATAAAAGCACTTCTACAGTGACTTTGGGTGGTTACATCAAAGCAGGTTCAGAATTTGACCCTGAGAATAAAGCAGGGTTAGCATCTTTGGTTGCAGACAATTTGATGAATGGAACTAAAGATAAAGATGTTCTAAGTCTTGCTAAAACTTTAGAAGATTGTGGTGTGAGCTTAGATTTTAAAACTTACCGTGAAGGTATGTACCTTGAAGGTAATAGTTTGTCAGATGATTTATCTGTGCTGGTCAAGACTTTAGGAGATGTAATTAAAAATCCTACTTTCCCCCCCAAACAGTTGCAGCTAGCACGTCAACAAGCTTTAACTGCTCTCAAACAAGATTTAGATGACCCTCAAGAAGTAGCTCAGAGGACTTTCTTACAAGCAGTTTTCCCGAAAACACATCCTTCTTACAGCTTTTCGGATGAACAGAGCTTACAACGAATTACCCGTAGGGATGTAGCTAAGTTTCACAAAAAACATTATCGTCCCGATACTACAGTATTAGCTTTAGTTGGTGATTTTCAGCCAGACCAAGTTAAGGAACTGCTTAAAAAGGAATTTGGTGATTGGAAAGGTACAGGTGATACCCCCAAAGTCGAATATCCCCCAGTTAATTTACCTGAGAAAATTATCCGTTTCAATCCGGTAGTTCCTGGTAAAGTCCAAGCAATTACTTTTATGGGTAATAAAACGATTAATCGTCAAGACCCCAGATATTATGCAGCACAAATTTTGAATCATATTTTGGGTGGTGATACTTTATCAAGCCGACTTGGTTCTCAAATACGCGACCGCTTGGGTTTAACCTACGGTATTTATAGTAACTTTCTAGCTGGGAAAAATTCTGGAACATTTTTGATTGAAATGCAAACCAGTCCCGAAGACACAACAAAGGCGATCGCCAGCACGCGTCAGTTATTGGAAGACATGCACAGAAAAGGTGTAACGGCTGCGGAAGTTGAAACTGCTAAACGCAATTTAATTGGCAATTACAATGTCTCTCTAGCTTCTCCCGATGAATTAACCTATAGAATCATCAAAAATAACGTATTAGGATTAGACACAGAAGAGATACGTAGTTATACTGATAAAATTCAGGCAGTTACCCCCGGTCAAGTAAATCAAGCAGCACGCGAGTTACTTCATCCAGGCAAAATTGTAGTAGTAACCGCAGGTCCTCCGGTATTAGCCAATCAAAGGAAAACTCGCGAACAGCTCTCAAGGTCAAAGGTTGAAGGTCAAAGTTTAAAGGTTAAAGGTCAAAAATTTAATTAAATCCTAACTCCTAACTCCTAACTCCTAACTCGTGACCCTCCCCATACCGACCTACGGTGTACACAGAAGTCTTAAAATCCTATCTGGAAGCGGCTTTCAAGTTCAGATAAAAATCGCTGAAAACCTGTCATTGCGAGCGAAGCGAAGCAATCTCAACACCTTGCGATTGCTTCGTCGTTCCTCCTCGCAATGACGATTTAAGGGGGTTAAAATCCCTGAAACATATGTGGGGAGTACTTGTGTGTACACGGTAGCCCCATACCGACGGGGCAAGTTGCACAAAATAAGTTAATTTAAAATATAGTATTGTTTCTCAATTAAGCCGACTTATCAATTGACATTTAAGCGGTAACACGCAATTAATTATT
>CAKZYM010001160.1 GCA_937884685.1 uncultured Calothrix sp. | reverse complement strand
TGCTATAGCTCTTATTCTTACAGGATTCATCAACCACACGTCTAATCGCAAGACAGGTTACTTATTGCAATCATGGATAATCCAACAAAATCTTGTCCCCACAGATGCTGCAAAGAAAGGATTAGAGAAAGGAATTTGTGGAGACTGTCCATTGAAATTGAGTCAAACAGGAGCCTGTTTTGTAAATCTACTTCCCGTTAATAACATTTATAGGAAATACTTTGCAGGTAATTATCCAAAACTTAGCGCGAACGAAATCGAAATCCTCAAACGATATCGATATCCTATCAGGATTGGTTCCTATGGCGACCCTACGGCAGTACCATTTGATGTCTGGGAACCAATAATCTCTGCGTCCAGTGGGCATACTGGGTACACACACAGATGGTATAGCAATGAATGTGACGAACGTTGGAAACAATATTTAATGGCTTCCGTACAGAGCTTGGGAGAAGCTCGTATCGCTCAAAATCTTGGCTGGAGAACTTTTAGAGTCATAGCTCCCGATGCACCTTTGAGTGAAAATGAAATCCTTTGTCGTAATACCGAAGACGATACAGTTCGGTGTGTTATGTCATACAAAATATTAACTTATATAACATCAACAACAATTGAAAGAATCTTCATTGTAGAATACGACTCCATTTACAACGCTCAAAGTGCATATACCGGCATCGATTCTACCTTTACTACCAGACCATACAAGCCGTCCGTCGGTTGCATCTCCACAATGAAAGAAAGCGCGTTAAATTATATAAACAGGAATGAAATTATCTCTTCAGCGAGGGATTGAACCTAACACAGGTGAACCAGTTTGGCTGATTTTAGACGAAAATTATCAGTTAATAGAACCAATTCAGAAGTATTTAACTTACCTCAGTACAAACAAATCCCCTAACACAGTTGAAAGTTATGCTTATGACTTGAAGGCTTGGTGGGAATTTCTTAGTAAGCAGCATCTGGATTGGCGAAGCATTCAACTTTCTGATTTAGAAACCTTTGCTTATTGGTTGCGAGTTGGAGATATATCAAAAGTTGTTTCTATGCAACCAATAAAAGCAAAAAGAACAGAGAAGACTATTAACCGAGCAATAACTACTGTTAGTAGTTTTTACGAGTACCATACTGCCAATAAGACTGTAGATTTTAAGCAGTTTGAAAGGTTTTTCATGCCAGTAGGAATTAGCCGTACTCGTTTCTTAAAAGGCATTTCTAAGTCGAAACCGATAAGAAAAAAACTAGTCAAACTAAAAGAGCCTAAAAAATTTCCTGGATGTCTTACTAATAAACAGATAGAAACTTTAGTAAATGCTTGTCATAGATTACGGGACAAGTTAATTATTTTGATGCTAAATGGTACAGGAATAAGGAAAGGAGAATTACTAGGACTTCAGCATGAGGACATAGGAGATTACGGAGACAATACTATTAGAATTGTGAGTCGGATTAATCCTTATGGTATTAGAGCTAAAGGTCTTCAAAGAGTAATTCCTGTAGTTCCAGAACTCCTACAAATGTACAACGATTATCTAATTTATGAGTACCCTTGTGTCGAATCAAATTACGTATTTATCAACATTTGGTCAGGAGAAATAGGACAACCAATACATCCTAAAGTTATTAATACGATGTTTTATAGATTATCTAAAAAAACAGGTATTAAAGTTCACCCACACTTATTTCGCCATACATATGCCACTCGTCTTTTAAAAGCAGGATATTCAGCAGATAGAGTCAAGCATTTACTAGGTCATTCATCAATACAAACAACATTAGATGTTTATTCTCATGTTGTAAACGAAAGTGATTTGATGAAAGTAGTAGAAATTGAAGAAAATGAATAACTTAAATCAATTAGTAGAGTTTCAAGTTTTATCTCAAAATGAAGAAATGCTTATTCTTACATCCTTACCACTATTTAATAAAGATATTTGGCATACTGTAAATGATTTAGATATGGAAGTTCTTGAACATTGTGCTCTTTATATTTTAAATTTTGAACCATTATCTCAAGATTGGTTAAAGCTACTAGCAAAGCTTTACTGTTTTCAAAAAAGAAAATACTATACATTGAACACTCTTTCAGGTTTTTTAACCTCTATAAAAAGCTTTTCCAATTTTCTGAAAATAACGAATATTAATAATTCAGGCAGAATTGATAATCAAATATTTAATGAATTTGACTATTACTTGCAATCTAAAGGATTATTAGAGTCTACAATAACTCATTACTACTCTAACCTTGCAGTCTTTTTTGATACTTGCCGTTTGGAAGGATGGTTAGATGTAAATACTTACTGGTTCAAAGGTAAACGATATAGTATTAAAATTAATAATAATAAAATTGATTATATTCCCGAAGAAGTTTGGAACCAGTTTCAAGAAAATATCTATCTTCTACCAGAACAAGTCCAACGGATGGTTTTAATTATAAGAACTACTGGTTTAAGAATTGGAGAACTACTAAATTTACCTTTAGATTGCCTTAGAAAAAGAAACAACCAGTGGCGATTGAGACTAAAAGAAACTGAGAAATATCAAATAGAAGATGAATTACCAATTAATATAATCGAATTAGTCACAATTATCTCAGAACAACAAAATTATATTAATAGGTTATTTGGTAATAGCTTTGATAAATTATTTTGTACCAATACCAATAAGCGTCAAATTCTTAAAAATGGGCAGTGGGAATTCTATAAGCCTATTCCAAAAGTTATGTCGTCAGCTCAGTTTAATATGTGGTTAAATTTGCTTGCAAAAAAAGTTAATATTAGGTCAAAAGATGGTGAATTATGGCATTTTAAATCCCATCAATTTAGAAAAACAGTAGCAACTATAATGACTAATGCTGGGGTTAGAGACTTAATTATTCAAAAGTATTTAAGACATCGCTCTTCTGAGATGCAACGTTATTACAAACATCTGATTCAACAAGTTCTAGGTTCGGAGTATCAGGAGTTAATCAAAGAAAAAAAATATGTTGACATAGCAGGAAAATTAGCAAGCTCTCACAAACCTAAAAATCCCGTGACAGAATTGCTTCGTCGTAGGATGTACCAAATAACTACACAGTATGGAGAATGTCATCGTCCAATATTGAAAAAGCCTTGTCAAACTGTTAATGCTTGTTGGAGGTGTTCACATTGGCGGGTATCTAATGACGACTTGACTTATTTAAAAGAAGATTTAAAAAGAGTCAAATCTGAGCTAGATATTTCTCAAAATTTAGGTATGATTCGGCAGCAACAAGGATTAGAAGATGATTTGAAGAGTTTAAGAAATTGTATTGAAGGTTTGGAGAGTACTAATGATTAAAATTGATTGGAAAAAAGACTACAAACAAGAATTTATTTGTCCTACCTGTGAAAAGAGGCAATTGATATTGTCTAGTTTAAAAAGAGGTAAACAACTATTTAGATGTCCCGACTGTCCAAAAAAAATAAGTGAGTCTTGCAACCTTAAATATAAAAAAACAATTCGAGATTTGAATACTAATACTATCTGGACTAAAGGTAAAAAAATTAATAATTTTGTTTGTCCCAATTGTGACGCAAAAAATATTGTTTTTTATTATCTAGATAGAGGAGGTATGATAAGATTTCGTTGTAAAACATGTCTCAAAGTAATACCATCATCTATATCTATTTCAAAACAAATTCTGAGTCGATATAGTAATCATGAACTTCCTATAGATCCATTTAATTTTTCGGATGATATATGGGATATGAGAGCTATTCTTTCTTCAGTTGATAAGCAGCGAAATTACTATACTATTGACTTCAAACAGCTTAAACAAAAATGGTTTATAAGACTAGTAAAATTGTACGTTTACCATTTATGTAAAATTGATTTATCATTTGAAACTATTACACAACGTATGGTTGACTTTCGTTTTTTATCGCGTTACTTGGTCGAAAAAAATATTACCAGTATTGAGCAAGTAAATCGCGGTGTTATCCTTGATTTTCTTAGTTGTCAAACTAGTTATGGGGGTATTAAATCTAGATTGCGTACTTTAAGAGATTTTTTTGAAATAGCAGTAATGCAAGGATGGTTTACTGTTGACCAAGATATCATTAGGAATGATGATTATCCAAAACATAAACTGAGTAATCCCGACCCAATATCTGATGTAGTACGCGAACAAATTGAGAAGAATTTACATAAATTACCTGACTTTATTGCCAGAATGTGGATTATTTCATTTTTTACAGCAATGCGTCCGTCAGAATTAGCATTATTAAAAAAAGATTGTTTGATACAAGAAGGAGCGAATTGGAAGATTGTTTGGAAGCGCAAAAAAACAAAAGACCTGCACGAAGTTCCAGTAACAAGAGTGATTGCTAAAGTTGTGCAGGAACAACAGGAATACATTAACAATTTATGGGGTTCGGATTGGAATTATTTATTCTGTCATTACCAAGATATATCTACAATTTATCCAAGTCAACCTAAAATAAAACCAGTTAAAAAGGTAATTTCTAACAATCGTCCTCCACTTTATAAATGTATTCGTTGTCTTATCAAGGCTGAAAATATTAGAGATGAAAATGGATTTTTAGGAAGATTCACCTCCTCCTTAATAAGGTCTACAAGATTAACTCAACTCTTTGAACAAGGACATGACCTTGCTATTGTTAGTTCTTGGGCAGGACACAAAGAATTAGGAACAACTAGTCTTCACTATACAAAAGTGAGTTGTGAATTGATTGAGAAAGAAGTAGGACATATTCAGAAAGCTTTATTAAATATAAATGGAAAACCTCTGCATTATGAATCAATGCCTTCCTCGTTTTGGGAGAATCCATCTGCTCACCAAATAGAGCTTTCAGGCGACCACATTAATACTCCTATCTATGGATTTTGCGGACTGCCACTGGATGAGCGTTGCGATAAGTTTCGTGCTTGTTATACCTGCTCTTGTTTTGTTGCCCAAACAGAGAAGTTACCTCAATACTTAAAAATACGTGCGGAATTAAGGGATAAAGAATCGAGGGCCACTTCGGCCGGACATGACGTGTTAGTTGAACAGTTTGGAAGACAAGCCGACCAGCTAGATAAAATTATAAATAGCTTGGAGAAGAAGTCATGAGTAAAGATGAACTTAGACAAACCAGAATCGATAATCTTAAACAAGCACAAGCATCTCGCAAACAAGATTCTCTGAATCGAGTAAATCAAGCCATTAAATATTTGGAGAAGAGAAATGAAAAGATTAACTTTCATACAGTTGCTATTCAAGCAAATGTTAGTGTAGCTTATTTATATAAATACCCTGAAATTAAGCAAAAAATTGCACAAATACGTAACACACAATCGTCAATGCCTCGTGAAGAGTTAAAATCAACTTCATCAAAATCTCAGACAAAGATTTTAACTCGTTTAAAAGAACGTATTCAACTTTTAGAGTCAGAAAATAAACAGCTAAAACGTAAGAATGAAGCTTTAGCTGGTCAAGTTTATCGTGTTCATCAATTACAGGAACTTGTTGAACGTCAAAGTTCTACTATTCAAGATTTGGAGAAGCGATTAAATGCACGCAAATTATTTAATGTTAAATCATCAAAAGTTACACCTTTAAAGAAAAAACGCTCTCAAAAAAATACTGATTGATGATGACCAAATCTTGTCTGAGTTATCAGCTTTAAACATTAAAACTAATTCAACTTTATCAAAGTTGATTCAACGTACCAAAAAAGAGGTAGTATTAAATGCAATTGATTGTTTAAAAGAAGCATTAGCTACTACACAAATAAAAAACCCAGCAGGATTTCTCGTAGAAGCAATTAAAAATGCCTGGAACAAAAATGAATATGCTTTTTCTGATATAGAACCAGAAATATTTCGGAGATGGTTTGCAATGGCAAAGTCTGAGGGTAAGGTAATCTCATCCCGTTTTATTGAAGGAATACTGTATGTTTGCACCCCAGAAGGAGAATTAATTCCTTTTGAAGAGATGATTCATCAATATCCTTATCAGATGATTTAGAGTTAATGGCTGATATTGTTCGTTGTGTAAACCATAAACAATGAATCAGCTACTGATTTTGCAGGGAAAGTTGTTGTTGTGTATTACATAAAATGTGAAACTTGT
>CAKZYM010001159.1 GCA_937884685.1 uncultured Calothrix sp. | reverse complement strand
TTACGTCGCTATCGCTCGTAATGACGGAATTACGTTGCTTTTGCGTAAGTCCTAATACTATTATTTGACTTTTAAATTGAATTAATTGTTTATTTATATATTCTCTCACAAAATCCTCATGTTTATGGGTTTCTATTATAAATAGATAGGAACCGGGGGAATCCATAATGAAAATTCCTTTTATCGCAAATTTGCTGTCAAAATTTTCCCAGGAACCTCCTTTGGGTTGGTCGCAATTGAGCCATCAGAAAATTCGTTTGCTCGTTGCAATATCGGGAATTGCTTTTGCTGACATCTTGATTTTTATGATGTTGGGATTTAAATCAATGCTGTTTGATGGCTCAGTGCTGGTTCACGAAAATTTAAATGCTGACCTGGTTTTAGTCAGCAAGCGGACAAAAACTTTATTTGAAACCAGAGAGTTTCCTAAAGCATATTTATATCAAGCTACCGATGTTAAGGGGGTGACTTCGGCTAGTCCTTTGTATTATTCTTTTGGAGCTTGGGTAAATCCTTGGAATAAGGAAATTGCACCAGTTGCTGTAATTGCATTTGACCCATATCGTCCGGTTTTTGATTTACCGGAGTTAAATCAGCAGTTGGACAAAATCAAATTATCTAATGTGGTGCTATTTGACCGCAAATCTCAACCAACTGCTGGTCATGTGGTGGAATCTTTTAATCGAGGAGAAACTATTACCACTGAATTTTCCGGTCGCAGAATCAAAGTTGGTGGACTTTTTACCTTGGGAAGCACAATGTTTATTCGCGGTCATATTGTCACCAGCGACCAAAATTATCTACGTTTGTTTGGTCGTAACAGTATTGATAAAGTTCATGTTGGCATTCTCAAGCTTGAACCGGGAGCAAACACTGCTGAAATTACTCGGAATATACAAGCGAGATTACCCAGTGATATCAGAGTTTTGAATCGTGAGGAGTTTAAGCAATCCGAAATGTCCTTTTGGTCAAACGAACATCCTGCTGGTACGATTTTTAGCTTTGGTGCAATTATGGGGTTTGTTGTCGGAGTCGTAATTGTCTATCAAATCTTATACACCGATGTCAGCGACCATTTACCCGAATACGCGACTTTAAAAGCAATGGGTTATTCAGACGGTAGGTTGTTGGCTGTGGTTTTACAACAGGGAATTATTCTTGCTCTGATTGGATTTGCTCCAGGATATACAACCTCGATTGGTATGTATGCCTTACTGGGAAACCTAACTCGGATTCCCCTAATAATGAAAGCTGCTGTTGCATGGCAAGTATTAATTGCCACAGTCTTGATGTGTTTGATTTCGTCGGCGATCGCCATGCGGAAACTTCGTTCTGCTGACCCTGCGGATGTATTTTAAAAGCTGGAGGAGAAGCTATGGATCCTGCTGTCACAGTTCGTCATCTCTGCCACGCTTTTGGTAAAGGAGATTTACGTAAACCTGTTTTAAATGATGTCAATTTAGACATTTATCAGGGTGAAATTGTCATCATGCGCGGACCTTCGGGAAGCGGTAAAACCACTTTACTAACATTAATCGGTGCTTTGCGTTCAATACAGCAAGGAAGCGTTTGCGTATTTGGTCGTGAATTATACGGCGCGAGCAAGTCGCAGTTAGTTGAAATTCGCCAGCAAATTGGATTTATTTTTCAGTCCCATAATTTACTTGAATCCCTCACAGCACAGCAAAATGTGGGAATGTCCTTACGCTTGCATGAAAATTTATCAATTGAAGAACGTATCGCTAGGTCGCAGATGATATTATCATCAGTTGGTTTGGCGAATCGCATGGATTATTACCCCGGTAAACTTTCGGGAGGACAAAAACAAAGAATTGCGATTGCTCGCGCCTTAGTTGGGGAACCTTTACTGGTACTTGCAGACGAACCGACAGCAGCATTAGATAGTAAATCTGGTAGAGATGTAGTAAATATTATGCAGAAGTTAGCAAAACAGCAGGGAAGTACAATTTTGCTAGTGACTCACGATAGCCGCATTTTAGATGTTGCCGATAGAATTTTGCGGATGGAAGACGGAAGGGTAACTCAAGATACGTTGTTAAAAACTTGAAATTTTTAATTTAGTCCCATTTACTTCAAATCTTCACAAGTTCCTCAAAACATCGATTTAAAATCAAACTGCTTAGTTTACAGGATATTGGAAATTGCGAATTGTTAAGAATACTTGATTTCAGTCGCTGGTACCTTTGAGTAAACCTAAAAACAAGAAATTTATAGATTATGACTGCAACACCAGAGAAAACAATTCCTCAAAGTTCTATTAGCGCATTTGGGACTGCCAGGGCAACAGTTTCTGAAGCACCTTTAAGTAGGGAAGAATTACAGAAAATTCATGCTTACTGGCAGGCTTGCAATTACTTAGCAGTAGGGATGATTTATTTAAAAGAAAACCCCCTACTTAAACAATCCCTCAAACCAGAACAAATCAAACAGAGATTGTTGGGACACTGGGGTACTAGTCCTGGTTTAAGCTTTATCTATATTCACCTTAATAGGCTAATTAAGATGTATGACTTAAGCATGATTTACATGGCTGGTCCCGGACACGGAGCGCCAGGAATCTTAGCTCCTACATACCTTGAAGGAACCTACTCTGAGGTTTACCCCGACAAGAGCCAAGACGAAGAAGGAATGTGCAAATTTTTCCAGCAATTTTCCTTCCCTGGAGGTATTGGCAGCCACTGTACTCCAGAAACTCCTGGCTCCATTCACGAGGGTGGAGAACTGGGCTATAGTTTATCTCATGCTTACGGTGCCGCTTATGACAATCCAGATTTAATTGTTGCTTGTGTCATCGGGGATGGAGAAGCAGAAACTGGTCCCTTGGCAACAGCATGGCATTCCAACAAATTTATTAACCCGATAACCGATGGTGCGGTACTGCCGATTTTGCACCTCAACGGCTATAAAATTGCCAACCCGACAATATTATCTCGTATTTCACAC
>CAKZYM010001158.1 GCA_937884685.1 uncultured Calothrix sp. | reverse complement strand
CAACTGTTCAAATGATTATTTCTGCGGGAGAGTTACAACCAAGGATTGACGAATGGATTAAACGAGAATTTTTACGAAATAAAAAAGCAACCAACGAAGAAAATTTATTCTCAAATTATCAAAGACCAAATTTACAAACAGCATACGTTCCTCCAAGAAATGAAATTGAACAAAAAATTGCAACAATATGGCAAAATAATCTTGGTGTAGGAGAGGTAGGAATTAATGATAACTTTTTTGAATTGGGAGGAAATTCATTGTTAGGAATTCAGATAATTTCCCACTTGCGCGAAACTTTCCAAATTAATTTGTCTATGCGTAGCCTGTTTGATAAACCCACTATAGCCGGTATGTCGAATTATATTGAAAATATTCGTGATACAACCAAAAAGTTGCTAGATTTTTCCAGCATTACTTCCTCTAAAAGAGAAGAGATTGAACTATGAAGAAATTTATCTATATAATTTTTGGATTTTATATTTAAAAAGCTATTGACAAGGATTTCCTTTGCTGACGGTTTAAAGGAGAAAATAATAATGATGAAAAGTATTGAAGAATTTTTATTAGACATCTCAAGTCTAGATATAAAGCTTAAAATTGATGGCGAACGCCTATACTGTAACGCTCCTGAAGGACAACTTACACCTGAGTTGAGCGTTCAATTACGAGAACGTAAAACAGAAATACTTGAGTTTTTAAATAATAATTTTGTTTCTAATTCGACTTACAGCCCTATAGATCCTGTTCCCAGAGATACCAACTTACCCCTCTCCTTTGCCCAACAGAGACTGTGGTTTATAAATCAATTAGAGCCAAATAGTACCGCTTATAACTTTCCTCTTTCCCTGCGTCTTACTGGTGCTTTAAATGTCGCTGCATTGGAGCAAAGTCTTAACAAAATTGTGCAGCGTCACGAAACCTTACGAACAACTTTTGAGAGTGTAAATGGACACCCTACTCAGGTTTTTAATACAACTTTTACTTTAAATTTATCTATTGTAGACTTGCAAGAGTACCCCACAAAAAAGCAAGAAGTTGAAATTTTGCGGCTAGCTATTCAAGAAACTCAATTGCTTTTTAATTTAGCACAAGGACCTTTACTTAGAGCAACTCTATTGCATTTATCCGAACAACAATACGTGTTGTTATTTACCATGCATCATATTGTTTCTGATGGCTGGTCAATAGGGTTACTTATTAAAGAAATAACAGCACATTACGAAGCTTTTTGTAAAGGAAAGCCTTCCCCACTTTCGGACTTGCCAATACAGTATGCAGACTTCGCTGTTTGGCAACGGCAATGGCTGCAAGGTGAGGTACTAGAATCTCAAATTTCTTATTGGCGAAAACAGTTAGAGGACGCACCCAGAGTACTAGATTTACCTACAGACTACCCAAGACCAGCGATTCGGACATTCCAAGGTGCAACCTATTCATTTGAGCTATCTCAAAAATTATCTGTAGCGCTAAATATATTAAGCCAGCAGCAAAAAAGTACTTTATTCATGACTTTGCTGGCATCTTTCCAAATCTTACTATGGCGTTATACGGGTAGCGAGGATATCGTGGTTGGGTCGCCCATTGCTAACCGCAATCGGGACGAGATAAAAGAGCTAATTGGTTTTTTTCTGAATACTTTGGTGCTACGAACTAATTTAGCAGGAAATCCTACCTTTGAGGAACTACTAAGTCGTGTGCGAGAAATCACATTGGGAGCATACGCACACGAGGATTTACCCTTTGAATTGTTGTTAGATGAACTACAACCCCAACGAAGTTTAAGTCATACACTACTATTTCAAGTAGGCTTTGTACTTCAAAATGCACCTATTTCGGCTTTTGAGTTACCTGGTTTAACTTTAAAATCCCTGGAATTTCCAAATGTTAATGCTGATTTTGACTTAAACTTAGACATTGCAGAAACAGAAGATAAAATATATTGTAAATTACATTACAATGCTAATTTATTTGAGGCAGCTACTATCAAGCGGATGGCTGGACACTTCCAGACCTTGCTTAAAGAGATTACTGCAAATCCTAAGCTGCGACTTTCAGAATTATCGTTACTAACAGAATCTGAGCAACATCAGTTGCTTGTGGAATGGAATGATACGAAAGTTGATTATCCCCTTTCATGTATACATGAATTATTTGAAGCGCAGGTAGAAAAAACACCATACTCTGTAGCAGAAGTCTTTGAAGAAGACCAACAATTAACTTACTTAGAACTAAATTCCAAAGCCAATCAACTAGCATGTCACTTGCGCTCGCTGGGAGTAAAACCAGAAGTATTGGTAGGTATTTGTGTAGAGCGCTCCCTTGATATGGTCATCGGACTATTGGCCATCCTCAAAGCAGGTGGTGCATATGTACCCTTAGACCCTAACTATCCTCAAGAACGCATAGCTTTTATACTAGAAGACACTCAAGCACCAGTATTGCTAACACAAGCCTCTCTTCTAGAAGCAATACCGCAACATAAAGCTCAAGTCATTTGTTTAGATAATGATTACGAGGCAATTGCACAGCAAAGCCAGAAAAATTTATCTTCTGAACTAACTACTAATAATCCTGCTTACACTATCTACACTTCTGGTTCCACAGGTAAACCAAAAGGCGTACAAATTTCCCACAGTGCTTTGAGTAACTTTTTGTACTCGATGAAACAAACCCCAGGGTTAACATCGGAGGACACATTACTAGCAGTAACTACTTATTCGTTCGATATTGCCGCATTAGAACTTTTCTTGCCAATCATTGTAGGCGCTCGCTTGATAGTCGCCAGTCAAGAGATTGTTGCTGATGGAACGCAATTATCAGCAAAATTGACAGACTCAAAGGCTACAGTCATGCAAGCCACGCCAGCAACATGGAAGTTACTTGTGGCAGCAGGCTGGGATGGTAATCCCCAACTAAAAATTCTCTGCGGTGGTGAAGCTTTACCCAGTAATTTAGCGAGTCAATTATTGCAGAGGTGTGATTGTCTATGGAATATGTATGGTCCAACGGAAACCACTATTTGGTCGGCAGCATCACAGATTAAGACTGATAGTAAGATAATACCGATTAGTCATCCGATTGCAAATACGCAGCTTTATATTATAGACCAATACAGTCAATTAGTTCCTGTGGG
This sequence comes from uncultured Calothrix sp., assembly GCA_937884685.1. Taxonomy (GTDB): domain Bacteria; phylum Cyanobacteriota; class Cyanobacteriia; order Cyanobacteriales; family Nostocaceae; genus Rivularia. Next base: position 852 of record CAKZYM010001158.1, on the reverse strand, counting down.
TGTAGCAGGTGAGTTGTGTATTGGTGGAGAAGGACTTGCACGAGGTTACTTCAAACGTCCCGATTTAAGTGCAGAGAAATTTATTCCCAATCCTTTTAGTACAGAAGCAACACGTCTTTATAAAACCGGAGATTTAGCACGCTATCTACCCAGTGGAGATATAGAGTACATTGGTCGGATTGATAACCAAGTAAAAGTACGTGGTTTCCGCATCGAATTGGGAGAAGTTGAGGCACTAATCAGCCAATACCCCGTAGTACGAGAAACATTAGTTATAGTCAGGGAAGATAAGGTAAATTCTCAACAAATAGTAGCTTATGTAGTTGTTCATCTTGAACAAACACTGACAATTACTGAACTACGGGAATTTTTGGAATCAAAGTTACCAAACTACATGGTTCCAGCAGTATTTGTCATCTTAGAAGCACTACCACTAACACCTAGTGGTAAGGTTGACCGCAAAGCACTACCTGTACCTGAATTAACACAAGTTTCATCATCTAATATAGTCCCTGCCTCCACACCAATCGAGAATTTATTAGCGGGTATTTGGGCAGAAGTACTTAGTATAGAAAAAGTAGGTATTAATAATAATTTCTTTGAATTGGGAGGACATTCCTTAATTGCAACTCGTGTGATTTCTCAAATCCGGCAAGTATTTCAAATAGAGCTTCCTTTACGTTATTTATTTGAAAAACCAACAATCGCAGGGTTAGCAAAAGAAATTGAAAAAGCAATTAAATTAGATTCAGCAGTTGAAGCAACGAGTATTGAGCGGATTCCACGTTCGCAACAATTACCACTATCATTTGCTCAACAACGACTGTGGTTTTTAGCTCAATTAGAACCAGA
>CAKZYM010001157.1 GCA_937884685.1 uncultured Calothrix sp. | reverse complement strand
TTATGGATGGAAAAGACTGGCTTGTAACTTCAGATGGTAAATATCAAGCTTGTAAATCTCCGAGAGCATGGGATTTAATTACTGAAAATTATCGGCTCTATCGTTTTTTAACAGAATTGGAGGACATTCTCAAAAAACAATTAGAAGAACCTAATTATCTAGCAGAAATTCGACAATTAGTAAGACGATTGCTAGTTAATTCTTATTGGATAAAAACTCAATATCCGGAACCCGATACTAAAACAGGAACTTCTGTTAGACTTTTATATGATGAGTTAGGCTTTCCTTTTACAGTACAAACTGTAACCTTTACAAAAGGAACGCAATCCAATATTCATAATCATGGGACTTGGGGAATTGTCGCGGTATTAAAAGGACAAGAAAAAAACACTATTTGGAAGCGAAATCCGACCGTAGAACATCCAGATAAAATTGAAACCGTAGGAGAAATTATTTTAAATCCTGGGGATATTGTTAGTTTCGCACCAGCTGCAATTCATAGCGTCGAAGCAATCGAAGAACCTACAGTTACTTTTAATTTATATGGAGAAACTCGGTCAAAAGAACGTTTTGAATTTGATACGGTAAATCATACTGCGAAGAATTTTTGAGCAATTATCAATAAACAATTATCAATTATCAATCAATGGTTACTAGGGAGCAAGATACTCCCACTACGAATTTATCATTTACTAAAAAAAATAACTGATGATCCACACCCTACGGGTGAACAACTGATAATTGTTCACTGATAACTGTTCACTGTTAACTGTTAACTGATACGGAGATTATTATGGCTAAAGTAATTTTTTACGAAAAAACGGGCTGTCGAAATAATACTAAACAAAAAACTTTATTAACAGCAGCCGGACATCAGGTTGAAGCACACAACATTTTAGAAGAAAAATGGACTAAGGAACGTTTACGCTGGTTTTTCAATAATCGTCCCATAACGGATTGGTTTAACCGTTCTGCACCTAGAATCAAATCTGGTGAAATAAATCCAGAACAAATAGATGCTGAAACTGCTTTAAATTTAATGTTAGAGGAACCGTTATTAATTCGTCGTCCTTTAATTCAAGTTGGTTATCGTGGTGAAATCGGTTTTGATACTCAAGTTATTGAAAATTGGATTGGTTTAACACCAAAAGATGAGACTTTACAGGAAGTTAGTCAAAAGTTGATGAGTACAGATTTACAAGGTTGCGCTCATAATCACGAACATCATCATCATTGATGGTAATTGGTAATTGGAATTTAGGAACCGGATGTCGTGAAGATGTCCGGTTTTTTAATGGTTTGTGAGAGATTTACAGGAATCTAAAATAGCACTAAGGTACTATTGTGGTTGATAAAACCTGAATCTGAATCATGGATGTTGAGGAATTTCTTAATCGGTTGGATGCTGGAGAAACTGAATTTGTGGGAATTAATTTGAGAAATGCTGTCTTTATCTATAGTGACCTTACAGATATTAATCTTAGTGGTGCTGATTTGAGAAATGCAAATCTGACTGATGTTGATATGGCTCGTACTAATTTGACATGTGCTAATCTTAGCGGGGCTATTTTGCTAACTGTCAACTTAGAAGATGCTATTTTGGTAGGAGCTGACTTGAGTAGTGCTGATTTGGAATGTACGAATTTTGAGAATGCTGACCTTACTAACGCTAACCTTAGAAATGCAGCCAACGTAAGTGTTCGGGATGCTATTTTGTGTAATACCATTTTGTCGAATGGAAGAATTTGTAATGATGGGTGTAACTCGTAGGTTGGGTTGAACGAAGAGAAACCCAACACAATTTAGAAAACAGTCGCAAAATAATTCAAACAAATTCAATATTTAACGCTTAACCATTCAGAATAAGCTTTAACCAAAACCCGGATGTTGGGCTACGACGCTTTTACATTTTCCTTAAAAACAAATTGATTCGTGCGTCTAACCCAACCTACAATACATAATTTTTTCCACAGTTCGTAGGTTGGGTTGAGCGGAGAGAAACCCAACACAATTTAGAAAACCGTCGCAAAATAATTCAAATAAATTCAATATAGCGGTTTTCGGTTGAGTAGAATACACTCTTGTGGGGTGGACATCCCTGTCCGCACAACTTTTACCAATTTTATTTGTATTGCACCCAAGTGAAAAGCGCTATATTTAACACTTAAACAAACAATTTAAACAAAACCCGGATGTTGGGTTACGACGTTTTTACACTTTTCATCAAGAATACATTTATCCGTGCGTCTAACCCAACCTACAATAGACAAATTTGTTACAGTCCTCTTCAGAGGACTTTTGCTATTAGACGGGGATTTACAATCCCCGACGGATTTCTGAATAAACTTTCAATTTTATAAAAAAAAACCCGGATGTTGGGTTACGACGCTTCTACACTTTTCCTCAAGAATACATTTATCCGTGCGTCTAAACCAACCTACAAGATTTATCTATGTGAAGTTAGTGTAAGGCGATACCTATGTCCTTACCCTAACGGGTCAGCAAGCTGAACGGACACGCTTCGCTAACGGTGAGCTTCTCTTAACGCGACACTTTTATGAAGATAATTTAAAGTGCGAAGGGATGTATAAAGTAAACTCTTCATATTATATGAAACAGGCGAAAATGACTGTATCTCATACAACGCTAATTTGAGATTAGATAATTATTAGCGTATCTTTGGCTGATAAGTAGTTACAGGGAAATTCTACCAAACAATTATCTTGAAATTACTTCAGTAATTATTGGTATACAGAATGATAAATAAGAGACTAGCTAGTTTGTTGACCGTCACTACAAGTTTCACTTTGTTAATGCTTTCGGGTATGTTCGGAGCAAGTAGAGCAAATGCTGTCTCAATCAATTACTCTAGTGCTGGGGTAGCTACTGGAATAAATAGTTTAGATGTTAATGGACAAAAGTATGATGTAGATTTTGTTTACGGTACTTTTGCTGATGTTTTTGGAAATCCAATGTCACAACCAGGGTGGACACCACCTAATTTTTCTGGTTTTCAAGGACAAATAAATTCTACAACAATTCAAAATGCAGCGAATGCTGTTACAACACAATTGAATTCTGGTTCAAGTAATCAGGTAGCAGATGCAAGTTCTGGTACCCAGAGAACTTATTTTGTTACTGGTGGTTTAGTTGACAGAGTTGCGGATACGATACAAGTTTCTTTTGGTCAATGGAATTCAAGTCAGAATCAGTGGGAATCTAAAGATTTAACCTGTACTTACGACCCTGGTAACACATCTGTTCCTAATTGCGTCAGTGCTTATATGTCAAACTTTGAACCAACTTTCGACCCTCGTAGCTTAAGAACTCGCGAAGATTTCTTTACTCAACCCCAAGTAATGTTCGCTAAGTATAATACTGAATCTGTACCGGAACCTATTACTATTTTGGGAACTATAGTAGCTGGGGGAATGGGAGTTGCAATTAAAAGAAAGCAGAAGAACAAAACTGCTGCTTAATCTTAATTGATTTTTTGTATTACTGAATGTGGAGACGTAGCAATGCTACGTCTTTTCGCTTTTTTATCTACAAATGAATGTTGGGTTACAACGCTTTTAGATTCTTCATAAATCATAAATTGATAATCCACACCCGAATAGTGAATGGTAGTTATGACCCAAGCTACAAGAAAGGTTTTTGTAAATTATTTTGTAAATTGTTTTTTGCCAAGTTGGCAGCTAATTTAGGGTAAATAATGATAGCATTTGCCCTTGAGTACTTATTATTATCGTTAATCCTAACTAATTATATAATGTTAAATTTATTTCATCTATCAGCCCAATTAATTACGTATAAAAATATATTTTTAGGTATATTATCAGATAAAATTCCAGTCAAAACGATAATCGCTATTTAATTAATAAATCCTGACCTTAAAATTATTCTATATTGTTAAAATCAAACAAAAACTAATTGCTGATGATTTGAGTACCAAATAGTGGTAATAGTTATTTGAAACGTTAATTTATTTTTTAAATATAAGCTAATTTTCAAGGTGTATAACGCCGAATTTTATGGTTTAAGGTCAAAATTATTAATATTAGTTAGGTAATTTGCCGATACCATAGCATCACTGCCATCTACCAAGAATCTCGTAAAAATAATCTCTGCGTGAATCGGGAGCAAGTATGAAAAGTGATATAGCAGTAGAGAAATTACGTCGCTATAAGGAGTATGCGGAATCGGTACTTCAAAGTTTGGAGTTGGTTTCGGAAAATCCACCACCCCAAGAGGACTGGGTACCGACAAGTATCCATGAAAACATTCAGCGTCTGGTAAAGTCTGCTCGTTCTACTGTAGAGTTGGCTTCTTCTCCCGTCAAAATTGGCGTGATGGGAGAATTTAGTAGCGGTAAAACTCTGCTGATTGGGAGTTTAATCGGTTTCGCGGATGCTTTACCAGTTAGCGAAACTCCTTCTACTGGTAATGTAACTGCGATTCATTTGGTACAGCAACAGCAGTTACAAACAACGAGGGTTAGTAAATTTAAGGTTGAGTATCTTTCCCATGAAGGGGTGAAAGAATGTTTAGGTTTTATGCTCAAGGTGGTGGAAGGTAGAGCAAAGTTAGCGGAGGTACCCGCAGCACCTTTGGCAACTTTGAAAAGTTTGTATCCGACAACTTTTGTCGATACTAACGGAATTTTAACTTGGTGCGAACAAGCTTGGAATCAAACCCAAAGTTTGGAATTACGGGCTTTGTTACGGGAAGTGGTGGTATTCGTTCGCACTTACAGCGCATATGGTAAAGATATCTGCGGTAGAGGTTACGAAATTGACCATTTCACCGCGAATAAGGGTTTGAGGTTGTCGGAACCCCCGATGAATATTTTAGAGTTGAAGTTTCGCGATTTACCTCAGTCTCCAAAGCGTTGGGAAACTTTCGCGCAGCCTTCAGCGAGGGATTTACACAATAGTTTCTCGTTGATTCGACGGATAGATATTACGGTTGAGGTAGCAAAACAGATATGGGATTTATCTGGTTTACAGGGAACGAATGAGTTTGTATTGTTGGATTTTCCCGGTTTGGGTGCGGCTGATTCTGGTATTAGGGATACTTTTTTATCGCTCCGGGAATTGAGTGAGGTACAAACGATTTTACTGTTGCTCAACGGTAGATATCCGGGGGGAGTAACAGCAGCGAAAATTCGCAGCATGTTGGAGCGGGATAAGGGACAAGATTTAAGGGATAGGATTATTGTTGGTATGGGAAGGTTTAATCAACTTCCTTTGACTAGTCGCGATATTTTAACGATGGATGAGGTTTTGGAAGAACCTTTATTATCGGAAGAAGCTGTTTTAGAAAAGTTGAGAATTCTGCATTTAACTCTTGCTAGCGCTAGTAATTTGACGACTGAGAAGAAAAATATTGTTTTACTGTCGCAGCTTTACGGATTAACGAAGCAAGCGGAATATTCTTCGTTGATACAGGTTTGTTCTCCAGAGTTTTTACCTGATTTAGAAAAGCCGAATCAAAATGATGAAGTTCAGTTAAGGGAAAAATGGCGTAAGTTGGGGGAAATGTTACCGACTTCGAGTACTTTACACAAACAAATTAGCGATTATGCAGAAGATGGTGGGATAAGTCGATTGCGTTCCTTACTCAAAGACCATGTGGGACAGCATGGAATGAAGCAGCTTTTGGAAGATACCCAAAGGTCTGCGGAAACTGTAATGAAGGAGCAAAATAATTTAAAAGCTGTATTGGAACAGATTCCCGCTTATATTCCGATGGTGGAAAATCCCGCTTTTTTGGAGTTACGGGAGAAAATCGAGAATTTGGTGACAACATATCGGTATTTTCAGGAAGATTTAGAAAAACAACCGATGTTGAAAAATCGGACTGGGTTAACTTTGAGTGATGTTGTTAAAGATGAATTGACCAACAAAATCTTTTTTGAGTGGAGCGAGTGGACTTTACTTTTTGATAGAACTAAGAACGGGACAATTACGTTTACTAAGAGTGAAAGCATTTTTGAGGAAGACGAAGAAGAGGACGCAATTCCTACCCAAAGCGACGATTTCTATAATTCCTTTGTGAAGACTGTTAACGAAATGCAGTCATTTGCTCACGAACGAACAGCGGAAACGGTAAAGGATTTATTTAATAAGTTATCCGCAGAAGTACAGTTAGAGCGGAATAAAATTAAAGAAATTATTCAACCGCAAATGGAACAGCGGATTCAGGAGAAATTTGGGAAAAGAGAAACTCGTTTATATAGATATTTATTAAGAGCAATCGACCCGACAAATAAATGGCAAAACTTGATTATTCAGCATAGTGGATTAGCTAGTAGTGCTGTACCGATAAATGCTGAAAGTTTATTTCCTTTAGCAAGAAAAGACGAACAACATCAAAAAGGACAAATATTCGATTGGAGTCCTGACAAACAATTTTCCGTACCACCAAGACCATTTAATCATCAAATAGCGGTGTTGAGATTGCGGGATGAAATTACCGCTAGTGCTGGGTTACATTTAATTCAATATGTCAGCGAATTGACGAAACAAGTTAAAGGTTCCTTTTCAATGGCATTAAAGGAGATAGTAGATAGTTTACAAGAACTTTTAAAATCTAAACACGAGCCGTTGTTGAGATATATTGCTTCTGCTGAGGAAACTACTTCTGCTTCTACACCGGAATGGTTGGATACTATGAAGCGGATTACAGTTATTACTTATCCGGAATAGGAACACGGATTAAATGGATTACGCTGATGACTCGGATTTTTAATGATTACTGATTACTAACTTCTAACTCATAACTCATAACTCCTAATTCCTAACTCCTAACTTTAAAAATGCCTGTAAAAATTGAACTTTTCAGTCGTTATCAATTACGTACTAAGGAAACTGACCCGTTACTTTTAT
>CAKZYM010001156.1 GCA_937884685.1 uncultured Calothrix sp. | reverse complement strand
TATAATCGCTTATAAATTATCTTAGATAAAATAGGAAAAAAATTTTTTATTAGTAACGCTTTAGTGCTATTATCCTCTATAGAGAGGATTTTTTATAATGGGAAGGCATGCCTATCATAAAAATTTTGCCAAGCTTCCAATTATAAAAAAATATTATTTAGTTTCTTCAATCATCTCATACTTTTACGATTAAAATAATTTTTTTATCACTTTTTCTATCAAATTAAATTGAAAATCAAAAAAAGTTTTTGAATTGCTTTTTATCAAATTAACATCACGGTGGAGATATTCCAACTTTACCCACCGACATAAATTATGGATTTAAGTCTGGTCACTGTTACCTGCTCGTGGAAAAAAGTTGTTCTCGCAAACTCGAAGGTGAATACCCCAATTCAAAAGCTTTAGAACTATCCAGAGAAACATCACTGGGTCTTGGTGCTGCCATTTTCACATCTTTTTGCAAACTTGCTTGGATTTTAGCGTGGGGAATTTCAAATATTTCAACTAACAAAAGACCAAAATCATAACGAGAAATTTTTTCCTTTCCACCCAGATGAATAATTCCTTGAACTTTCTCTAGAGCTAGCAGCAATCCCTCAGCAGCAGTATTGACGTTTACCGGAGTGCGAAATTCGTCAGTAAATAACTTTAATTCCTTACCTTCTCGAAGAGTTTTGATAAACGATTGTAAAAAACTAGTTGCTGTAGGAGTAGCATTACCAAACATTAAAGGCATTCTACAAATAGCAGCTTGGGGATATTGTTTCAAAATCTCAACTTCTGCCATAGCTTTGTGTTCACCGTAAATATTCACCGGATTTACACTATCTATTTCCTGATAATTACCCTTTAAACCATCAAAAACTAAATCAGTCGAAGTAAAAACATAGGGAATTGAATTATCACTACATAATTTGGCAATATTCAAAGATGTCGTAACATTTATTAATAGAGATTCTTGTACATGAGTTTGGCAATAATTAGGTTGAGATTGGGCTGCGGTATGGATAACTGCTGCTGGCTGAATTTCTCGAAATACTCTTCTAAGTTCCCCAAAATCGGTTAAATCGAGTTTTACTAACTTAGTTTCAGGAATTTCCAGACTGTGAGAAAAATAGGTTCCATATACATCCCATTCTTTTTTTGCGAACTTACATAAATGCCAACCAAGAAAACCGCTTGAACCAGTGATTAAAAGTTTTTTCATTCTCAGCACGAACAGCGAACAATTTCCAATTATTACTGACCGGGTGTAGATTATCAATTATTACTGGTCAACCACTAGTATAGTCATTCAATTTGATAGGTTTTTTTACAACCAACCGGGAATGCAATTCCCCGTCTAATAGCTCAAGTCCATTAAAATCGACTGAAATATAAACTATCAAAATTGGTGATAGTAAAGACTGCAATCTTTCAAGCAAAGCGATAAATAGCTTACTAGGAAGCTTATTGATAACTGTTAACTATCAAAATTCTACATCCTCGTAAATTTCAGCCATGGTAATTTCAGCGTTAACCGATTGTAATTTCAACATACTATCTTGAGTTAAGGTTTCCGACAGCCATTTGTTTTGATAAATCTTGCGATATACTTCTACTTTTATTTCTGACTGATGAACTAGGAGATACTCTTGTAAACTAGGTATTTGTCGGTAATTAAATAACTTTTCATTCCGGTCTATACGCTCCGTGGCTGGTGAAATAACCTCTGCAATCAAACAAGGACAATTTTTAAAATATGTTTCTCTATCTTGAGAATCTTTAACAACCGATACTTCAGGGTAATAAAAAGCATTTACCTCTTCAACTCGCACTTTCATATCTGATGAAAAAACTTGGCAACCAGTACCATAAAGTTGGGTACGCAATCTCGCAAATAAATTTTCAGAAATAATTTTTAAATTATGAGAATCTCCTAACAAAGGATAAACTTGTCCTGCAAGATATTCGTAGCGAACTAAGCTTTCTAAATCAAATTGTAGATATTCATCAATAGTTGAATCTACGTATTTAGGTTGAGAATACATCTTTATTAAATTAACGATATCTTAAGGGCTGTGAACTTATAATACCGATTAACAACAGCTGTTTGATACAATTAACTTAAAGATTCTAATAATATTTTCAGATTATTTTATACACATACTCAGTAGATGGGAAACAAGTAGCAAGTAGCAAGTAAAAATAATACCATCACGTGCTAATTGTTACTTATAAATTGCTACTTGCTACTTAATTCTAAACTCCTAACTCCTAACTCCTAACTCCTAACTCCTAACTCCTAACTGTTCACTGT
>CAKZYM010001155.1 GCA_937884685.1 uncultured Calothrix sp. | reverse complement strand
ACAAACAACTAACCACTAACAAATAATAACTAACAACTAATAAGATGAATTAAATAACAGCAATAACTTTCAGACATTGGAAACCTGTAATACTTTGGAATTTATTAGTTTTGGGTTTAACTAGTTATATTGCTACAGTTACACCCAGGATGTGGGATGCAACTGTACAGTTAACGATTCCAGCCACAAATGGTAATTTAGATGCTAGCTTGGGTATTTTAGGTTCTTTAAGAAAAAGCGATTCTAGTATTTCAGCAATTGGTGATAGTCAGTTGCAAATGCAGAAAAGTATTCTGACTAGCGATACTTTGATGGAGAATGTACTTAGTAAAGACCCGCAAAAAACTGATTTTCAATCTGTATCTGCTTACAAGTCGCTGTTTGAAGTTTCTGTAGATGAAAATTCTCGCATAATTACTGTCAATACTAAAGGTTTATCTCCCGAAATAGCACAATCACGTACAAACAATTTAATTGCTTTATATCAGCAGCGACTCAAAGAACTGCGACAGCAAAATCGTTTATCAAAAAGACAATTTAGCGCGGTTGAATTGGAAGAAGCTAGAACAAAATTGATGTCAGCACAACAAAGTTTAGCGGAGTTTAAACAAAGTAGTGCTTTGGTTGATGCTGAAGAACAAACAAAAGCTATTGTTACTACAATCGATAATCTAACTAAATCTCAATTAGAAGCATTATCTTTAGCAGAGTATAACCAAAACCGCGTTAATACTTTATCAAATGTTTTGAGTATGTCCTCAAATCAAGCTATTCGTTCTTTAAGCTTGGGGGAAAATAGAGATTATCAATTTATGAGAGGAAAGTTAGCAGAAATCAAAGCTGAGCTATCAGAATTACGCGCTAAATATACCGATAATCACCCTGCGGTTCGAGAACTTATACAGCAAGAACAAGTATTATCAAATCGGATTCAAAATCAAGTTCAAAAAACTTCTGGTGGTATTGCTATCGACACTACAGTAAGTGGTGAAGGAGAAGGACGAGCCGGTTTGATTGAACAATTAATTTTGGCAGAAACTGAAGCATCCGGTCAACAAAAACGCGCTCAACTGATACAAAATCAAATCAATCAGCTTAAAAGTAGCTTAAATTCTATTCCCAATCAACAAAAAACACTATTAGAACTGCAACGAAATGTTGATGTTGCTGAAGGTGTTTATAAAGGTTTAGTTGCTCAAGTTCAGCAAACTAATATTGATGTTTTTGATGTTTATCCGAATGTAGAAATATTGGATTCAACTAGAGTCGGTAATAAACCGATTTCTCCCAAGAATTCTTTAATGATTTTAAATGCTTTACTGGCTGGAATAACTGGCAGCATCGCTCTAATATTACTTTTAGAAAGACGCAATCCACTGCTAAGTCCTCAAGATTTGAACGATATGAAATTCCCGATGGTTGTTTCTATTCCTCAACTCAAGAATGCTCAATTAACAGCGGAATTAATATCTGATTCCGACGACAATCAAGTCAAATTTCAACGTCTTGCTTCAGCCCTTAGTTTACAACCTTTAAATAACCGTCATCTATTAATCACCAGCGCAATGGAAAGCGAAGGTAAAACCACGGTGACTTTAGGTTTAGGAAAAGCTTTGGTAGATTTAGGTTTTCGAGTTTTGGTAGTCGATGGAGATTTTATCAGAGCAGAATTGACTCAAGATTTAGGCTTCACTCAAGAACTAAATGTTAAAAATGAAGTTATCGAACTAGCTCCCAATCTAGATTTATTACCTACAACACCACGAAGCAGTCAAATTGTCAAAATGGTATCTCAAGGACGATTTCAACAAGCTCTAGCTGATGCAGAGTCTCATACTAAATACGATTACGTTTTAGTTGATACCGCTCCAGTCAGTGCTACAACTGCTACGGCTTTGATGACCGCTCAAATTCCGAATGTGCTATTTGTTGTCAAACCGGGTATGAGTTTCAGTAACTCGGTTCGCGATAGCTTACAGCAATTAATGGAACATCAAGCGCAAATACTGGGATTGGTTGTTAACGGTGTGGAAGATTCTGCTAAACCTTACAAGCAACGATTGCACGAACAACCAGTTAATTAATTGACCAAGAGTTGAGGAGAATTACAGCATATTTCATTTTTGTGAGGTACATTTGGGCGGACAGGGATGTCCACCCCACAAGAATTTTATAATTTATGTTTGTACTTTATTTACCTGCAATATGCTGTATGTCCCCGACACCCTCGAAGGGTGCGGCTATACAAATAAAGCCCACGTAGGTGGGCTTTGTATTCCTAGCCCCAGGTTTCTAGCCTGCGGGCTTCTTAATTGTCTTATGATACTTCTCAATAAATAACCATCAAAACACCCATTTTATTATTGCTACACAAAAAAAAGTAATATAAATAACTTGACAGGTAAGTTTTTTCAATTATATTAGTATTTATAGAGACTATTATGATAAGTCATTGTTTCTACCACAGTAAGCTATTTTTCGCCATGAAATAGCGTATTAAGACAAAAAATATACATTTCACTTCCCATTGCACTTAGACGTAAGGGCATGGT
>CAKZYM010001154.1 GCA_937884685.1 uncultured Calothrix sp. | reverse complement strand
ACGAGATCGGGACGGGTGACTGGAGTTCAGACGTGTGCTCTTCCGTCTTCCGCCACAAATTCAATTCGCGAAGCAATTGGTTTATAAATTACGACATCAGTTTGTAAAGCCGAATTTGTATTTTCTACGCTTTTGAAAGAGACAGCACGACTAATAATCCGTCCATCAACTTCCGGTAGCGCTACGTTCATGGCTATATCACGGGGTGACAATCCTTGAGAAGAAGATTCCCACTGTTCGAGGGAGCTACTACTAAGGATGACTTGGAGTACTGGGACGTTTAATTTTTCCCACAATTCTACAGATGGTCTTTCTGTTTCCAGTCGAGCTAAAGAAAAACTGGTGGTATTAAGAATGAAAGAAATATTTTCCCCATCTTGATTTTGGAGAAATTCGCTTAATTCATTTTGAACATCTATTTCACGCAGCGAAGAAATATAAATCGGTAATGGTTGGATATTTCGTTCTATTAAAGCTTTACACAAAGCATCAATCACCAAAGTGTTACCAGCTAAATAATGAGCGCGATAGAAGAGGATGGCGACTCTTGGATTGGGAGCATTGTTAATTATCCCATGCCCAATGCCCGATGCCCGATGCTCAATCCCCCAATCATACAAACCAAATTTTGGTACTTCCTGGGGAGGTAAGGGATTATATGATGTTGAACAACAATTATCAGCAATGAACTTAAAAGCATTAACAAAATTAGGAACACCACCTTGGCTAAAATAGCGAGATATTTTATTGACCGCAGCCAGAGGTAAAGTGGAGTGAGATATTAGATTAAGGTCGAGAGCATCGTCTCCAGGAATTACAATTAAATTGGTACCATTACGTTCGACAATTTCGAGTACCACTTCCAAACCATAAGACCAGTAAGAAATTCCTCCTAATAAGCGTAAAATGATAACTTGGGCAAATTCCATAACTTGCTCTGCATAACTATCAATGGTTATTTGATGCTGTAAATTTAGTAAGTTCGCAACTCTAATTTCATCGAAACTGGGAGGTAACTTGGGAACTGCTGCTGCTATGGTTTGAATATCTGTATCGGCTGAAGTTAAAAATACAAATTTTGCAGTTGTTTGTTCTAGAAATATTAAGTCTTCTGACTGTAAGTTAAATTCTGTCTTACTGGCTGCTTTTCGATGCATAATCCTGTATTGCTGTCTTACACTGTTGGTTAGAACACAATTAAAAAAGATAAAAAAATTCGTGCGGCGCTTTTTACTCCTCTCACTTTTACTTTGTGAAAATGCTTAGTTCTCCTGATTTAAGCTTTTGTCAAACCTTAAATAGTAGTGCATTTAATCAACTAGGGAAATTATTAGAACAAATGATTTCTCAAAGTGAAGATGCTGCTTTTGTGATGACAGAAGCTGTTTTGGCACGTATCCCCACTCCAGGAGACTGGCATACACAACAGTTTACTGTAGTAGTTTCTTCTCGATTTAGCGGTTTATTAATAGGTTTACCACCATACCCATCCACGGACGCAAACTTTGGCGATTTTTCCATAAATACGAAGTTAACGTTTGAGCCAGATGAAATTATTAAGTTTCTTGAAAATTTGAAAGACGTTTTTGAACGCGATTCTCATACTTACAAAACCATAGAAGATTATTGTCAAATTCCCACTGTTAATGATGCCACACTACAAGGCCAATTTTCAGTACTGCTATTAAAGCAATTAACCGCACAACAAAATAAAATTGAGGTATCAAATTCTACACTTGAAATAAATTCTTGCGAACATGTAGAAAATGCTCTACACAAACAGATTATTCAAGAAAAACTTTTGAACCAAGTAATTACACAAACCCGTAAAAGCTTGGATTTGTCAGTGATAATGACCGCTGCAATAAATCAAGTTAGAGAGTTTCTTGAATTAGATAGATTAGTAGTTTATAAATTTGACGAACCAACACTTAAGAGTGTAAACACAAATGGGTTCGTAAAACATCATTCACATCAAAATTTACAAAATCCATCGCCATTTTATGGATGTGTCGTTCACGAAGTTTTAGCAAATGATACAATCTCTTCAGTATTAAATTACTCTGAAGAAAAATGCTTGATGCCGTCAACTAAATGTTGGCAAAAATATCGTCAAGGTTTTACTTTAGCTGTCAGCGATGTTGAAAAAACTTATGTTTTTGAAAAATGTTTATTAAAGTATTTAAAAGATATTCAAGTAAAAGCTAAGTTTGCTGCACCAATTGTCTTTGAAGAAAAGCTTTGGGGTTTACTAATTGCTCATCAATGTCATACCACTCATGAATGGACGCAAAGCGAACAAATATTGTTGACTTCAGTGGCCGAACAATTAGCAATTGCGATTCATCAATCTGAGTTAATGCATTCTTTAGAGTCAGATAAATTAACTTTGGAGCAAAGGGTTAAAGAAAGAACAACTGAATTACGCGATGCACTAGTAGCCGCAGAAGCTGCAAATCGTTTGAGAAGCGAATTTCTTGCCACAATGAGTCATGAGTTATTAACTCCATTGACTTATGTAATTGGAATGTCTTCCACATTATTGCGCTGGTCTTTTGGTGATTTAACTCAGCGACAGCGCAATTATCTCCAGACTATTCATGATAGTGGCGAACGCTTATTAGAAATGATTAGCGATATCTTAGAATTATCTCAGATAGAAGCAGGTAAAGCAGTCTTAAATATAACTGAATTTTCATTAGCTGATATAGCAAAAGACATTATAGATAATCATCTGGCAGAAAAAGCAACACGAGGACAAATAAACCTTCAACTTGAGTTGCTTTTTGACTCCCAAAAAGATAAATTTACTGCTGATGTCAGACGAGTAAATCAAATATTATTAAATTTATTAACCAACGCAATTAAATTTACCCATGAAGGTGGTAACGTCACTTTACGAATTTGGATAGAAGAAGAAAATGCTGTTTTCCAAGTAGAAGATACTGGAATTGGCATTCCTGAAGAACAATTATCTTTACTATTTGAAAAATTTCACCAACTCGATACACCCTACCGCAGACGCTACGAAGGTACTGGATTGGGTTTAGCTTTAACCAAGCAGCTTGTACAGCTTCATAGAGGTAGAATTGATGTAGAATCAACTGTCGGTAAAGGTTCTATTTTTACTGTATGGATTCCCAACAGTGAACAGTGAACAGTTATTAGTTATCAGTTATCAGTGAACAGTTATCAGTTATCAATTATCAATTATCGGTTGTTAGTTAAAAGGGAACAGTTATCAAATCAAAAACTTTATGACTTTTAACTCCTAACTCCTAACTCCGAACACTGATTAAATGGATTACACTGATTACACGGATAGTAATTGATTAATTCTTAATTCCTAACTCCTAACTCCTAACTCCTAACTACTATCAACTATCAACTATCCACTATCAACTAACAACTATTCACTGATAACTATTTGCTGTTCACTGTTCACTGTTCACTGTTCACTGATTATACATCCGCTGCGTGAAGGAATATTTAAGGATATTTGGGAATCTTGATTTTTCAATTCTACTTTATCGCTAGCGTATAAGAGTTTATTTGGTTGCGATTTTAAATTACTAATATCTACATTTACTTTTGCGTTAGTTGTACTAACGTTAATTCCTACAATCAATTCTTGCTGGTCTAAAATACGAGCAAATACATATACTTCTCCTTCTGCAAATAGTACTTTATATTCACCTGTTCGCAAGCATGGGTAAGCATGACGTATAGCTATCAATTCTTGATGAGTTTTGAGAAGTTCTTTGTCCCAGTTTGCTTCTACGGGAAAACCACGTCGCGAATCTGGGTCAATAGCACCGGGTAATCCAACTTCATCACCATAATATATGCTGGGGGCACCAGGAAAAGTTAGTAAAAGTAAAGTTGATAATTCAACAGTTTTTTTATCTCCACCTGCAATCGTAAGTAAGCGTGCGGTATCGTGGGAAGCAAGCAAATTTAATTGAGTCAGTTGAATCTCCCAGGGATAAAGCTGCAAAACTTCTTGAATTTTCTCTGCGTACCCAGCAGCAGATAATGCCGGATACGGTTGATAGGAGCGGTCTTTTACCTGTTCGATGTCAACGCGATCGCCAGCGGTGAAAGCGATGGTTGGTGCGGTGAATAAATAATTCATAACGCCGTCAAATTGGCTACCATCAAGCCATTCGCGAGCATCTTCCCAAACTTCACCAACTATATAAGCGTCGTTGTTAATAGCTTTAACTCTTTGTCGAAATTCTTGCCAAAAACCAGGTGTTTTTATCTCAAAAGGAACATCCAATCTCCAGCCATCAATCCCGAAATTTAACCAGTATTCGGCAATTTCCATAATATATTCTTTAACATCAGGATTATCGTGATTAAATACTGGTAAAGCGCGATTTCCTATCCATCCTTCATAATTTGCAGGTAACTCTCCCGTATAGGGTGCAAGCGGCCAATCATGTATTTTAAACCAATCTAACCAAGGTGAATGCGGGCCATTTTCTAAAATATCGTTGAAAAAGAAAAAACCTCGACTGCTATGATTAAATACCCCATCCAAAACAACTTTAATATCTCGTTTATGAGCAGCTTCTAATAATTCTTTAAAAGCAGAATTTCCACCAAGTAAAGGGTCTACCTGATAATAATCGTGAGTATGATAGCGGTGGTTGCAAGCCGATTGAAAAATAGGAGTAAAGTAAATAGCGTTAATACCTAAATCTTGTAAATAATCTAGCTGCTCTACTACACCCCATAAATCTCCACCTTTATAACCTTGGAGTGTAGGTGCTGCATCCCAATCTTCCCATTTTGGATTATTTAACAAACGTTTGCGGGGTTGTTTACCAATCGCAAATCTATCTGGAAAAATTTGATAGAAAACAGCGTGTTTAACCCAGTCTGGTGTTTGAACTTGCATTTTTACTCTGTATCTCTTCTGCAATCATTCTTACAGATAATAGGTTCACAGCGACCCATAGCGTAGAAAGAAAATTATTCAGTATTTTAAGAAACTCGGTTTTTTATTTTCGTAAACTATTAAATAATGCCGTACAATTTTATTCCTATAAATTTGAGACATTAAATACTTTTGAAAATTAAGAATATAATTCAACAGATATATCAAAAAATATAAAAAAGTATTTTGTTCTCCATATTCAATGTCCCATGTCCTATGCCCTATTCCCCATTCCCTGTTCCCTTTTATAGACATAAAGCTAACAATTGTTAAGCGATATTACGATTATTTCAAAAATATTTAGAAATCGTCTAAAACCCAAACATAGTTTTAACGTAGAAGCATATATTGAAAATCGAGGTAAATTAAATGATTAACTTACAAAAATATCGCTTTGTATGTACTCTTACCTTTGGAGATGTGTACGGTCAAATAATAGTTTGGTTAATAACGATTACCCTTAGTTTGGCTTCAGCATTAGCGTTAATGGGTGCGAGAAGACCTGTATACGCTTTAGCCACAGTAGGACTTGTAGTACTGTTATCCTTACCTTTCTTATTATTCGCATTTGTAACCACATTAATAAATCATATTGAACTGTCTGTTGTTGAACCAGGAACAGAAATGGAGCCAATACCGGGTAACGTTTCTCAACAACAACCTGTTACGAATTAAGTTAGGAATTGTGAGTAATGAGTAATGAGTAATGAGTAGTGAGTAATGAGTAGTGAGTAAATAATTATTTTCTCCTAATCTCCCTATTTCCTTATCTCCCCCGAAGATAGGTAACTATAGAAAAATACGTTTCTCAAAGTTCTCCACTGGTTGTTAGTACACCACGGCTTAAATGAGGCAATCATTAAAAATGGCCGAAAACCTAGAAAATCTTACTTATTGTCTTGGAAATTGCGGTCTTGGGGGAAACT
>CAKZYM010001153.1 GCA_937884685.1 uncultured Calothrix sp. | reverse complement strand
AAGTTTGGGGTGTAGATTCTCTTCCCCCAAAACTTTCCAAGACGGATTTTGGATTGGTAACTGATAACTGCTAACTGATAACTGATTCCAGCTATAAAAAGTTAACCCTAGCGCTATAGTTGTACCAATAAATAAAGGTACATCATGAGACGGTATTTTCCAACCAACTTGATTAATTAAATAATTTGCTAAAGGTTGAGTTACTTTTGGTAAAACTATTATCCCGAATACTCCTAATAACAAAGCACTCAACCAGGGAATCCATTCATCTAGCTGTTTTAATTGTTGTGGCTGGTCTAAAATCCACCGCTTGATTTGGCTGTAAAATAAAGCAGCAATACAGCCGCTAATAACTGGTGTAATTACCCATCCCAAAGTAATCATGCCAATCGAAGACCACTCAATCGAATTAAACCCCGCAGCTACAATACTAAATCCGGCGATCGCCCCAACAACAGCATGAGAGGAAGAAACCGGTAAACCCTTTGATGTCGCTATTTGCAGCCATAATGCACTTGCCAACAAAACTGAAAGCATTCCAATTGCAAAAACTTCGGGAGCATCAGCAAATAAAATCGGATTGCTCACCTCAGTCGCCAAAGTTTGGGATACTTCATGTCCGAATAAAACAGCACCAGTGAATTCCAGGATTCCGGCAATTATCAAAGCCTGTTTTAAGGTAACAGCTTTAGAACCTACCGAAGTTCCCATTGCATTCGCAACGTCGTTGGCTCCGAGGTTAAAGGCTAGGTATAAAGCTAATACGATAACGATAAAAATAGGTATTGTCATATTTAAGGTTAGAGGTTAAAGGTCAGGCAATTTTGGACTTTAGATTTTGGATTTTAGATTTTAGATTATTTCCATAGTTGAAATTAGGGGCTTGAAACCATTTATAATCCAAAATCTGTTGAGGATGCGTTTTGGGGACGGAAACCGACACCTTAAACTTTCTGCAAAATCTAAAATCTAAAATTATTTTGGTCAAGGTTAATAATTTATAACTGTTAACTTTTAAATTTGGGCATCTTTATTACTAAAATCTAGGATAAATAACTACTTTATAAGTATCTTAATAAGTAATTATAGGTAAGAATATTAGGAATATATTATTGCTTATTTGTAGTAAAAAAATAATTTAATTACTCTTAAATGTAATATTCATGTTGAAAACTATACTTTTAATTATTGTTTAATCTCGGTATAATACAAGTCACTAAGAAATCTATAAATGATTTTGAGGTCTATTATTGAAACTAAAGAGCAAATACAGAAAGCTATCAAAATTTAATCGTAAAACCACGCTGAGATTAAAACGTATAGTTTGGCTTCGGGTTATTGTAAGTTACGGATTGAAGTTTTTCGCAATCTTAGTAATACTGATTATCCTTGTATTTTGTATTAATCTATTGGATGGAAGTCCACCTGGATGTTTGTTAAAAGAAAACACATCAGATACTAATTATTCAGAGTGTTTGAAAGAAATTAGTCAAAATGCAGCACAATCAGGAAAAAGAAAAACGGTAAATGATGATAATAAATCTAGAAAATCAAAAAACTCGGGAAAACATTTATTTGATGATATTGAATCCTTAAGTATTCTTGCTGGTTTGATACTTTTTGTTGTGAATATCCCAGAACAAAAAAAGCGTTCCCAGTATGAAGCTTGGCAGGTAATTAACTCCGCAAAAGGTCAGAAAGGAAGCGGAGGTCGCGTACAAGCACTGCAAGATTTAAACGGTGACAACGAAAGTTTAGCAGGTTTAACTGCTGATGATGCAGACCTGATAGAAATTAATCTTCAAGGAGCAGATTTATCCAGAGCTAATTTAAGAAATACTAAGCTTGATAAAGCTAATTTGTGCGATGCAGTTCTGTTTCAAGCACAGCTTAAGGGTGCTATCCTCTGTAAAGCTAACCTTACTGGTGCGAATCTCGCTCGTGCTGACTTGAGCGGTGCAGACCTTAGCGGAGCTAAAATAATTGATGCTCGGTTGGTAAACGCTAAGCTTTGTCATGCAATTCTCAGAAAAGCCGACCTAAGCTATTCAGACTTTAACGAAGCAGACCTGACTGGAGCTAATTTGCGAGAAGCAGACTTTAGTAATGCAAATCTAGCTGGTGCAATTCTTTCCCAAACATCACCTAGTAATACTAATTTTACTGGTGCGAATCTCAGAGGTATCGACTTTAGAGGTTTTAACCTCAACCGTATTAATTTTAGTCACGCTCGGCTACTAGGTGCAAATCTTCAAGGTTGTAAATTGTCTGGTGCAAATTTAAGTCACGCTAAACTCAGTGGTGCGAATCTAACTGAAGTAGACTTAACCGGTGCAAATCTCTGTTGTGTAGACTTGCGAGATGCAGAACTTAATGGTTTTAACCTCAGCGGTGTCAATTTAAGTCGTGCAGAATTAGTAGATGCTCAATTAGTCAATATTAACTTAATAGATGCAGACCTAAGCGGAGCAGACCTAAGCGGAGCAGACCTTACGGGTGCAAAGCTATGTGATGCAAGTCTTAGAGATACAGACTTAAGTGGTGCAATACTAGTAGGTGCAAGTTTAGTCGGTTGTAACCTAATTGATGCCAAATTAGACAGAGCAAATTTGCGCGATGCAGACCTTAGCTGCACAGACCTTAGAGGTGTCAATCTCTACGATGCAGACCTCAGCGGTACAAAACTTCAGCACTGTTTATACGACCAAAAAACAAAATTGCCAGAAAATTTTGACCCCAGCAATCGAGGAATGTATTTGATTGAGGCTTATTCTAATTTAAGTAATGCACACCTCAATGGTGCAGACCTAAGTAATGCAAATCTATCTGGTGCAGACCTAAATGGAGCAAATTTATATGGAGCAAATCTAAATAAAACTAAGCTAATCAAAGCTAAAAATTTAACTGTTTATCAAGTTAAAAAAGCTCTGAATTGGCAAAAGGCAAAGTACGATAAAAATTTTTATAATTTACTCAAGCAGTCAACCGATACATAACATCAACAAAGTTGTGCTTTATCTACCATCTCATTAATAAGGAGAGGGACTAGGGTGAGGTTTTGAGATATACCTTGCGGAGATTGGGAAACGTTATAAAACAGCATAAACTTGTTATCTATTAGTAATCTAATTCTTAGTTATCAATACAAAATTATATGAATAATTCCAATAATTCTGCAATTCAAAAAGTCACCGCTAATTCTAATAAGAAATTGTATCAAGCTTTAGTTGTAGGGATTAATAACTATAAATGTAGAGGCTTACATAATCTGCGAGTTCCTGCTTTTAATGCCAAATATATAGATAATCGGTTGCAAAAGCAATTTCAAGTAGAACGAATTGAACAAGCTACCCGCAAACAATTAAAAGAAGAAATTGCCAACCTTTTTAAACCAGAAGGACAGCATCCCGATGCTGCACTATTATATTTTTCCGGATATGTACTCCCTAGAGATAAAGGAATTACAGAAATATATTTAGCAACTAGTGATTCTAATCCTTCACAAGAGTATGAATTAGGGATATCTTTAAGCTGGTTAAAAAAAATGCTGCAAGAAAGTCCTGTAGAACAGCAAATAATAATTTTAGATTGCTGTCATCAAGAATATAAACAATTAGATTTGAATAAATTACTTCCAGGAAATGAAACCGGTAAAGATAGATTTTGTATTATTTCATTTCATAAAACAAATAAGTTTTTTCTCAGCAAAAACACTTGTAGTGAATTGACTGGAGCAATATTAAATGAGTTAAAAATTAAACAGGGAGAAAATATTGACCAAAAAATATTAATTCAAAGATTAAAATATTACGAAAAGCATTTAAGAAGATGCGGGGACTTTACACGTATCTGTTTTGGTAAGTCGATTTATCTTTTATCTGCTTCGACAGCACCTAAAGATATTGACATGTTTTCCAAAGAGCCAAATAATCCTGTAGATACTACTAATCCTTACAAGGGTTTAGCTCATTTCGATTATGAAGATGCTAAATATTTTTACGGACGTGAAAAACTGACAGACGAATTATTAGAAAAAGTTCGCGAAAATAATTTCCTGGCAATTATGGGAGCCACTGGAAGTGGTAAATCAAGTATTATTAGAGCCGGTTTAGTTTACCAGATAAGACAAGGGGAACAGATATCCGGTAGTGAAGATTGGCAGGTTTATAGTTTTCAACCAGGTAAATATCCATTAAAAAGTTTAGCAAATGAGTTACAAACAGATATTAAAGAATTTAGAAGTAAAGGTTGCGAATGTTTAAAGAGTATTTGCGAACAGAGTTCTTCAAGAGTTGTTTTAGTCATAGACCAGTTAGAAGAAGTTTTTACGCTTGCTAAAGATAAGGAAGAAAAGCTTAGAGAAAGAGAAAAGTTTTTGGAATGTCTGATGTATGCTTTAGAAAAAGTAGAAAATAATAAACTTTGTTTGGTTTTAGGAATAAGAGCAGATTTTTTTGGTAAATTTGCCGAGCAAGAATATAAAGGACTAGCCAGAAAAATCCAACAACATTTGGTAGCTGTAACACCTATGGATAAGGAGGAATTAGCCCAAGCGATTGAACGACCAGCCAAACAGTTAGGT
Source organism: uncultured Calothrix sp. (assembly GCA_937884685.1). Lineage (GTDB taxonomy): Bacteria > Cyanobacteriota > Cyanobacteriia > Cyanobacteriales > Nostocaceae > Rivularia. Next base: position 1,289 of record CAKZYM010001153.1, on the reverse strand, counting down.
TATACTGTTGAGCCAAATTTGGTGAGTAAATTAATCGAAGATGTCAAAAACGAACCGGGAAGCTTACCTTTATTACAATATGCTTTACAAGAACTCTGGGAACAATCTACTGATAAATGCTTAACTGTTGATTCATATAATAAACTCGGACAATCCCAGGGAATAAAAGGTATTCTCGAAAAACACGCTAATAACGTTTATGATTCTTTAAATAAAGATGAACAAGAAATTGCAGAATATATTTTTATCCAGTTAACTCAGCTAGGAGATGGAACCGGACACACCCGTAAAAAAGTTTCACGACGTAAGTTGATTAGAGCGAATTCTGAAGAGCAATTCGATAAAGTTATTGACGTTCTTTTAGAAAATAATTTAATCGCGATAAATCAAGAAACTTTAGAAAATGGGCTAAAAGTTGATTTTGTTAACTTAAGCCATGAAGCGTTAATTCGTCACTGGTCAAAATTTAGCGATTTACTTTATATACACCGTCGAAATATCAAATTAAAATACGAAATTGAAGAAGCAGCTAAGAAATGGAAAGGTAAAAGAAAAGAAATAGAAGACCCAAAAGACTTTTTATATACGGGAGAAGAATTAAGAGAAGCAGAAATATTTATTGAAAAATGTAAGCATATTTTACCTCTCAATGCAGATACTGAAAGTTTTATCAGAGAAAGTCAAAAATATCGAGAAGAAAAAGAACAAGAAGAACAAAATCAAAGACAGAACCAAGAATTACGACAAAAGCGCGAACAAGAAAACAAAAAATTACGACTAATTATTTTATTTACTGTTATTATTGCATTTCTGTTTATTATTTCTTTATCAAGCTTCTTGTTCTTTTTAGAAGCACAAAAAAATTGTAACTTTTAGTTATACATTAAGAAAAATATACAGAATGAACAATTATAATAAAACTATTTTTTCATCTTTCTTTAAATCGAAAAGGTATATTTTAAAAACGTCCATTAATTTTTTATTTGCTTAATCCCGGTTGAAAGCTAGGGAGCATCCCAATTATGCAAAAAGCCCTCAGACTATAAGCCTGGGGCTAATATTACTAAGCCCACCTGCGTGGGCTAATAAACCTCATAGCCCACGCAGGTGGGCTTTGTTTCTGTAGCGGCACCCTTCTAGGGTGTCGGATAAAATATTTGTTCTGTAAAGATTGCTTTTCCTTTTCTTATTTATAAGGACAATCTAAAATCTAAAATCCAAAATCCAAAATCGCATGACTCATCAAACCTACACCACCGATGTCTTAGTAGTCGGTGGAGGAACCGGGG
>CAKZYM010001152.1 GCA_937884685.1 uncultured Calothrix sp. | reverse complement strand
CAAATATTGTATCAACTTCATCTAAGACAATTACTAAAGGTTTATTGATGACTGTGAGTATATATTTTTGGATATATATCCGACATTTAGCCTTATTATTTGGAACTAAAGATTCTTGCCAAAACTTAGCAACATTATTCTCTATTTGTAATTCTTCACTATTCAATTCTAAGATAATACTTTCACAAAACTTTTGTAAGAAAATTCCCAAGTTTTGCAATGTATCTGTATCAAATTCCCGAAAGTTTAAGCAGACAGTATGAAACCCTTGTTGCCGTTCGTGTTCTTTCATGCGAATAGTTACAGAGGTTTTACCCCACTTTCTTGGGGCTTTGATGCGCCGTAAAGCTGTACTGCGCCCATCTATATTACTGTTGCAATTTTCTATGTAAAACGGCGAATTTAAACGAACTGGGCCACTGGGAAATTCTATCGGTGGAACTGTATTTAGGTCAGAACTTTTCGCGACAAATGGAGGTGGAGAAGGGATAGTTTCTTCATTTTCATAACTACTATCCGCAATTTTTAATAACTCCTCCCGCGCTATTTTGGCATTCTGGTAACGCTTAGTATAGTCAAAAGATACCATTTTGCTCAAAAAATCGGCGAAAGCATTACTAACACAATCGCTGACTTCACTGCGCCAGATTACTGTACCCTTATCTTTAGATAATTCTATTGCAGATATTCCGGTTAAAGCTTGAATTGCAGTAATTCCCACCGCATAAATATCGCTGCTATAAAAATGTGGCTTGCAATTTAACTGTTCTATTGGTGCATATCCGGGGGTGCAAAACACAAGCGAATTCGGATTGATGCAGATTTTGCCATTTTCTATTACCTGGGTACTAGTTCGCTTTACCGACCCAAAGTCTATCAACATCAATTGGCGATCGCCATTTCTCCGCATAATATTCGCCGGTTTAATGTCCATATGAAGTATTCCCCGGTTATGGACAAAGGCAAGTATTTCTAGAATATCCGTTAAAAATTTCTTGGTTTGAGCTTCACTCCAGCGTTTTCCCGGTAAAATTTCGTGAGTCAAATCATTTCCATCAATATGCTCTTGAATCAAATAATATTCTTTGTTTTGTTGAAAATAATCATAAACTTCAGGAATCAGCGGATGGAACTGTCCTAATTCTTTAAGTACTGATGCTTCTTTAGAAAATTGTTTCCAAATTCGCGGGTCTGTGATGGTTGGCTTGAGTTTCTTAGCTACATACAATTTATCATCTCGAAAATTTAGACTTTCAGCAATAAAAGTTTCCCCAAAACCTCCTTTTCCTCCCAAAGAATGTTTAATTCTATACTTCTCGCGTAGTATTTTACCTTGCATCGGGTTATCTTCGTTACCCCTCCATGAAAATATGCTATTTATCTTAGAACCGATTTGCCAGTTGATTTGAGGCTTTTTGTAATCGTTCATAATTAATAATATTTTTAGCCAAAATTTATATAGTCTCTGCTTTCCATCTTTTACTATTGCTAGCTACTATATGTGATTCAAACCTCTACCCTTGCAGGGAAGGGGCTGGGGTTAGGTCTGCATTGGCAAAAAAACTGCTATAGTCTCTGCTTTCCATCTTTTACTATTGTTCGCTACTATATGTGATTCAAAGGTATATCGTTGTTTTTATGTGGAATTACGATTTTTATAAAATTTATTTACATAGTACAGTCAGCCAAGATTACTTAGCCTAATCCTACCTGTCTTAGTAGCAGCAGCTACTTCCCTCAACCGATATTTTTAAATATTCAAGTATTAATGTAAAGTATGTAACCACTACCCTTAACCGTTAGGAGAAACTTTGGTTCGCCAGAATCGGTTTCTATTTTATTGCGAATGCTCCAAATTAAGCGATTCACTTCCGCATTAGTATGACCAAACTTTTCTAACCAAATTGCCTGCAATAATTCTTCATAGCTACATATTACTGGCTCATCTCTATTTTTATGATTACATTGAGCCATATAGTGAATTAATCTTCTTTCTTGTGGAGTCAAATTAATTTCTTCTTGGTTTCGAGACGTGTTACGAAATAGCTTTTCTTGACTCAAGCTATATTCCAAAGACTCTACATATTGAAAATTTTTTACTTCTTGAGTTTGGCTTGGATCTCGAAATTTCAAATGCCAAAATATATAATCATCCGGTTCGATTAATTTACCCAATATGAGAATTTCATCCCCATCAGCCAGAGCTAACTTTCCATCACTGCGAACATCAAGAAAATCTTCTGTTAGAGTACGCTGCACAAAAGTACCATTAGCACTACCTTCATCTATAACCCACCAGTGACCAATATTATACTCTAAAACACAGTGTCTTCGAGATACTTTTTTATGTGGGTCTGGTAATACAATATCATTTTCTTTAGAGCGTCCAATTGTGACAATATTTTGATATTTTTGCGACCTAACAATATCTTCAATTTTGATAATATCTTCCGAGCCATCGGGTCTTTGAACTTCTAAAAATGGGTATTCAGAATCCATTCATTTATCCTTTTAGCTGTTCTTTCTTGCTTTACTTATTAGCTTATCACCACCTTCTTTTGAGGTACATTGAAAATAGATTGAAATTGAATTGAAAACCTAAGAATTAATTAGATGGTTGTTGAATGCTTCCTATCTTTTTTATTCTAAGTAGGTGCGTGAGAAAATTTATAACTATGTCATTGCGAGCAGAGCATCTCCTGGAGGTTGCCATATATTGCAAAAATTGCATTCTCTAACCCAAAGATAATGCAAGATTAATCTAAATATTTATAATGAAATTTACTATTTTAACTGACATTAACTGCATTAAAACTAATTCGATTTAAGGAATAAATAATTCTATTAAAAAAGTAAAATCTCAAAACCCTATCCTATAAAGCATTTACCGCTTACCCTTTCATCCAGGGAATACCATAAGCTTCTTCCATATGACGAGAGATGTAGTTCATAGAACGGTAGCAATGAATCAAGTTCATTTTTACCTTGGGAGTCAACATCATTTCGTTGATGGTGCCATCACCAGACCACTGAGCGACTACACGTAAGCCAATTTCTTCTAAGAGGATA